>PKWQ01000081.1 GCA_003133265.1 Acetobacteraceae bacterium | reverse complement strand
GTGATGAAGATCGTGGCGGCGCGGCGCTTCCTGGCCGCGCGCCAGCGCGCGAGGTCCAGCCGCCGCCGCGCCTCGGCCAGCGGATCGGCCCGGACATGGGCGGCGATCAGCGCGTCGTAGCCGGGATGCAGACGGTTCAGCACCGCCATGTTGCGCGCGATCAGGTGCGCCCGCGCCGCGCCGAACGACCGCCCGCCGCGATGCGCGACGAACACCGACGCCGCCGCCACATGGCGCCAGCCCAGATGCCGGGCGCGGAGGCTGAAATCGTTTTCCTCGCCGTAGCCCTGGGCGAACGCGTCCTCGCGGAACACGCCCGTCTGCTCCAGGCAGTCGCGGCGGACATACATGCAGAAGCCGACCGCCGTCGGAATATCGATCAGCCAGCCGGCGTTGACCTTGGAAGCCAGCGCGTCGAGCCGCGCCGTCTCGGTGGCATCGGGCACCGGGTTGTCGCCGGCGAGGTCGGGATAGCTCAGGATGGTCGCATCATTGGACAGCGGCGTGACGGTGCCGATGTCGGGCGCCGCGTAGGCCGCGTCGCGCAGCCGCCCCAGCGCGCCGGGCGGCAGCAGGGTGTCGCTGTTCAGCAGCAGCACGTCCCGGCCCTCGGCGGCGCGCATCCCGGCATTGGCGCTGGCGGGAAAGCCGCGATTGTGCGGATGGCGGATCAGCCGGATGCGCCCGCGCGCCGCCAGCCGGTCGAGTACGTCCACCAACTCCGCGTCGGGCGAGGCATCATCGACGACGACCACGCGGTTGCCACGCCCGAGCGTGGCCAGCACCGATTCGATGCAAGCCAGCGTCTCCGCCGCGCCGCGATAGGCGGGGATCACCACATCGACCGGCCGGCGCTGTACCGCGTGGCCCGGCGGCGTGCGCGTTCCAACGATGTCGGCCGGCACGACGACGCAAGCCGGCGCAGCGGCGGCGCGGCGACGCGCGGCGGGATAGCGGCGGGCCAGCGCACCGGAAGCGGCGGCGGCCTCGCGCCGCTCCGCGCCGGGGTCGAGCGGGCTGCCGAACAGATGCCGCCCGTCCCGCCCGAGCACCGCCACCGGCCCAGCGAATTTCGCCAGCAACGCAGCCGGCACGGAAAAGCGCCTCGCCCGGGCGAGCACAGCGGTGCCGGTCACGGCGGTATCCATGTCCCGCGCCGTCAGCGTCAGCGCCCGGCCGCCGGCGGCGAGCGCGCGGATGCTCAGCACCGGGTCGGCGGCGGGATCGCCGGGATGCCAGGCCCAGCCCTCCAGTCCACCGTCCCGCGTGGCAACGCAGCCCTCGGTGCGGCAGATCGCGGCGATGTCGATCGGGCTGCCGAGCAGATGCCGCCCATCCCGCATCACCTCCAGCCACCGCGCGGATCGCCAGTCCCGCGGCAGGCGCGCAGCGGCGAGCGTGCGTCCGTCCAGCACCAGCGCCGCTTTTCCGGCCGGCTCGATCCGCAGCTGACCGGCCTCGGTGATCCCGCACCACCCGGCCGCACCGGTCGCGTGCCGGACCCGGCCGGCGATGGAGGCGGTATCGGCCGCATTGTCCAGCACATGCCGCGCCAGCGCGCAGCCCAGCGCGGCGGCGGCCGCATCCGGCTCGTTCAGCCGTAACCGGGCAAGCGCGAGGCCGAGCCATGCCTCCCGCACATCGTTGGCCACCAGCACGCGGGCGAACAGTTCCGCCGCGCGGGGATCGTCCTCGCCGAGGCAATAGGTGGCGAGCATGAGCGCCAGCGTGTCGTCGGCGCGCGCCAGCCGGCAGGCGCGGTCCAGCCAACGCCGGGCGGCGTGGCGATCCCCGCGCGCCGCCGCCTGCTGGCCACGCCGCATCGCATCCCGCGCCAGACACGCATTCACCGAACTGGGATCGGACGGATCGGGATCGGGCGTGGCGTCGCGCGGGGTCAGAGCCCGACTACCTGCGACGGCGTGGCCGGCGCCACCGGCTGCTGCTGCGGCTGCTGCGGCTGCGGCTGGCTCTGGGCCAGTCCCGCCAGATCGCCGGCGGCCTCGGTCTGGCCCTGGGCCAGCGCCAGCCGCAGCCAGTGGCGCGCCTTCTCCGGGTCCCGCTCACCGGCGAGACCGCGCGCCAGATAGCGACCCAGCATCATCTGCGCCAATGCGTGTCCACGCTCCGCCGCCGCCTGGAACCAGCGCTGGGCGCTCACCCGGTCGGTCGGCACATCGTGCCCGCCGCCGCACATCGCGCCGGCGGCGAACATGGAACCGACATGGCCTTTCGCCGCCGCCTTCTCGAACAGCGCCAGCGCCGCCGGATGATCGCGCGCGCCGCCGGTGCCGTTCAGCATCATTTCCGCCAGCGCCGCCTGGGCATCCAGCATGCCGTTATCGGCGGCGCGCGCGATCCAGGCGCGCGCCTCCTCGGGATCGCGCTCCACGCCACGCCCCTCGGCCAGCACGCGGCCGTACCAGTATTGCGCGTTGACCACGCCATCGGCGGCGCGGCGCAGCCAGTACGCGGCACGCTTCTCGTCGCGCAGCACGCCCACCCCCTGCGCAAGGCAGACCCCGTAATTGAATGCCGCCACCAGATCGCCGGCGGCGGCGGCCTGCTCGAACCATTGCCGGGTGCGCAACAGATCGTCGGCGCCACCGACGCCCTTCAGCACCAGATTGGCCAGATCGGCCTGCGCCTGCCTGTCGCCGGCCTCGCCGGAAATGCGGAACCAGCGCGCCGCCTCCTCCGGATCGGGCGGCACGCCGGCGCCGGTGAGATACAGCAGCCCAAGCGCCCGCGCGCTGGCGCGGTGGCCGGCATCGGCGGCGCGGCGGAACCACAGCGCCGCCTCGGCGTAGTTGGGTGGCAACCTGCCGCCCTTGGCATAGAGGTCGCCGACCAGCGCCGCGGCCTCGGGATCGCCGCCCAGCGCCGCGCGGCGCAGCCAGGATTCGCCCTCGTCGGGGTTGGCGTCGACGCCACGCCCCTCCATCAGCATCAGGCCCCAGCGCGCCTGACCGGAGCGGTTGCCCTTCTCCGCCGCCCGGCGATAGAGCTGCGCCGCCGTCGCCACGTCCCGCGCCACGCCGACGCCACGATCATGCAGGACGCCCATCAGATACAGCGCCGTCGGCAGTTCCGCCTCCGCCGCGCGGCTCATGTAATCGGCCACCTTGCGGTGGGCCGCGTCGTCCTTGGCATCGCGCGCCAGCGACAGCGCGTAGCCCAGCATGCCCTGCGGGCAGCCGGCGTCGGCGGAGCGCTCGTACCAACGGTGCGCCTGATCCAGGTCGCGCATCGCCTCGGGGCCGGAGGTCAGGATATACGCCAGCACCGCCTGGCCGTCGGCCGACCCGCCCTCGGCCGCCATCCGGGCCCAGCGCGAGGCGGTGACGAAATCCGGATCATTGGTGGCATTGGAGGCGAACAGCCGGCTCGCCGGCCGCGCACCCGGTGGCACATCGGCCCCTGGCCGGCTGCCCAGGCCGTGGATGTAGAGCGCGGCCAGCAGCGCCTGGGCTTCCAGGTAGCCTTGGCCAGCAGCGCGCTCCAGCCAGCGCACGCCTTCCTGGCGGCTCAACGGAACCCCGGCACCCTCCAGGTAACAGCGCCCGACCCGGTATTCCGCTTCCGGCAATTTCGCCCGCGCGGCGCGGGCATAGAGCGGGAAGATGCGCCGCGGCGGCTTGCCCTCCGCGACCAGCACGCCAGCCAGACGCAGCGCCGCCGCCGGAGAGACCAAAGCCGTGAGCCGGTCCAACACGCTCATCTATCCCCGACCTCGCGCCTCAAACCCGCGGCCGGCGAGGCACACCGAACTGATCCCGTAGCCCAGCGCCAGGTCGGATCACGGCTCGCGCATCCCCTCCCGGGCCACCGGCAGCACCCGTCCCAGCAGGTAGCCCAGCACCGTGCGCTTGCCCACCTTGATGTCGGCGGTCGCCGGCATGCCCGGCGTCACGCGGAAATTCTCCGGCACGTCATGCAGCCCCACCTGGTCGATAGCGATCCGCGCGCGATAGTAGGGTTCGCTCGAGTTGCTCGCCAGCGGCACCGCGCTCGGGCTCCGGCTGTATTGCTGATCCGCCGCGGTGAAGCTGTCCGGGCTGACGATGCGTACCGTGCCGGTCGCCATGCCGTACTGGCTGAACGGGAAAGTGGTGAATTTGATCGCCACCGGATCGCCGACATGCACGAAGCCGTCGTCGCTGCCGGCGATGTTCGCCTCGATCTCCAGCGGCGCGTCGGCCGGCACCAGGGTGATGAACTGCTCGCCCGATTGCAGCACCGAGCCGACCGACACCTTCGCCAGCGTCAGCACCGTCGCGTCGCGATCGGCGCGCAGTTCCACCAGCTTGTGGCGCAACTGCGCCTTGTTCAGCGATTCCCGCGCGTCGCTCAGCTTGCGGATTTCCTCCGACAGCGTCTGCGACCCCTGGGCGCGCCAGTTCTGCACGTAGCCGTCGCGCTCGGCGATCATCGCGCTCAGGTCGCGCTTGGCGGACTCCCCGGTCTCGATCGCGGTGGCCAGGCCGCGCGCGATCTCCAGCCGGTTGTCGGTCGCCGCCAGCGAATTCAGCCGGCTGCCGACCTGGAGCTTTTCCAGGCTCTTGCGCATCGTCTCGACGTCCTGCGCCACCACCAGGCGGTCGCGAAACGCCGCCTGATCGCCGACGGCGCGGGCCACCATCGATTTCAGCCCGTCGATCTTCTGACGGTAGTTCTCCAGCTTGAAGCTGCGTTCCGCCTGACGCTGGGCGTAGATCGCCGCCTGCAGCGCCAGCGACGGGTCAAGCCCGGTATAGCTGAACGGCTTCTCGTCGGCCTCCGCCTGCAAGCGCGTCACTTCCGCCTGCAAGCTGGAAACCTGGGCCGCCAGCGCGTCGGCATCGGCGGTGGCGAACGTCGGATCGAGCCGCGCCAGCAGATCGCCGGCATGCACGCTCTCGCCCTCGCGCACATCGATCGAGCGGACGATCGCGGTCTCCAGCGGCTGCACCACGATGGTCGAGGCCTTGGACACCACCCGGGCGGACGCGGATACCACCCGGTCGATATGGATCAGGCCCATCGCCAGCGTGCCGGCGGCGAACATCGACGCAATGACCCACACCAAGCCGCGCGCGGAGCGCGGAATGGGCGTGGCAATGATCGCCGCCGACGGGGACTGGAACTCCAGGATCGCCGGCAGCGTCGGGTCGTCCGCCTCGGCGGTGCGACTAATCGCCTTGGACAAGCGTAGGGGCGAGCGCTGCATGGCGTGGACCTTGGCTATCGAGATGACGGTTCTGCTGCGCCCAGAGCTGGCGATACAGGGAGCAGCGTTCGAGCAATGTGCGGTGTGGCGCGATATCGACGACCTTGCCCGCTTCCAGGATCAGTATCTGGTCGCAGTCGGTCAGCGAGGACAGCCGGTGCGACACGATCACCATGGTCCGCCCGCTGGCGATGCGGGTCAGGTTCGCGGTCACCAGCGCCTCGGACTCAGGATCGAGCGCGCTGGTCGCCTCATCGAGAATTAAGATGCGCGGATCCTGGATCAGCGCCCGCGCGATGGCGAGGCGCTGCTTCTGCCCGCCCGACAGGTTGGGCGAGCCTTCCTCGATATAGGTCTCGTAGCCGTTCGGCATGCGCTCGATGAATTCCTCGGCGCCGGCGAGCCGGGACGCGCGCACCACATCCTCGATCGTCAGGCCGGGGCGGCCGGCGATGATGTTGTCGCGGATCGAGCCGCGGAACAGGAAATTGTCCTGCAACACCACGCCGAAGCTGGAGCGCAGATGACGCAGGTTGATCTCGCGCAGATCGCTGCCGTCGATTTTCATGAACCCGGAATAGTCGCGGTTGATGCCTTGCAGCAGTCGCGCCAGCGTGGACTTGCCAGAGCCGCTGCGCCCGACGACGCCGAGCATGGTACCTGCGGGAATCGAGAAGGAAACACGGTCGAGCGCGGGAATCTTGGTGCCGCCATAGGTGAAGGACAGATCGTCCAAGGAAATCGCGCCCTGGAATTTCGGCCGCAGTCCGCCGGATGCCGCGTCCACCTCCAATGGCCGGTTCAGCACGGAACCGGCCTCGGTGACGGAGGTAGAGAATTCCTCGTAATCCTCGATCAGCCGGGCCAGACCCACCAGGGGCATCGCCACGCGCATCGACAGCATCATGAAGGCGAACAGCGAACCCACCATATAGCCGCTCTCATCGGACATCGCGAGGTAGGCGCCGAACAGGATGATGCCGATCGTCATGAACCGTTCGATAGGGTTGATGATGGTCTGCGGCCAGTTGGCCAGCCTGCCCATCGCCATGCGCCACTTGCCGGCATCGGCCACTTTCTCGTCCCACAACGATTTCCGCTGCGGCTCGATCGCCAGCGACTTCACCGTCTTGATGCCGAAGATCGTCTCGACCAGCACGGCGGACCGGGCGACCTCGGCAGCGATCACATTGGCGTAGACGGCGCGCAGCGGGCGCAGATAGGCCAGGATGACCAGCGCGATCAGCGCCGAGCCGGCGACCACCAGCCATGCCAGCGTGACGTTCAGGTAGAACAGGAACGGCAGCAGCACCAGCAGGGTGAACATGTCGAGGAAGGTGACCAGCAGCTTGCCGGTCATGAACTCCCGCACCTTGTTGATCTGCATGAGCTTGTACGTTGTCTCGCCGGCCGGATTGCGCTCGAAGTAGTCGAGCGGCAGGCGCAGCAGCCGACTGAACATGTGCAGGTTCAACCTGGTATCCAGCCGCGTGCCGACCACCAGCACGATCATCCGCCGCGCATGGCCCAGCAGCGTCTCGTAGACCATACCGATCAGCAGGATCGTCGACAGCAACGCCAGCGTCGAATAGCTGTGATGCGTCAGCACCTTGTCGACCACCGTCATCACCAGCAACGGCGGAAAGATGGTCAGGAAGCTGAGCGTCAGCGAGGCGTAGCCGATATCGCGCATCGACGCCTGCTCTTTGCCGACGAGCGACCACAGCCAGCGCATGGTGAACGGCGCATCGGACTCGGCGAGCCCGCGGTTGGCGCGTAGCAGCACCGCCTCGCCGGTCCAGACCTGAGACAGCCGCATCTCGTCGACCGCGACCGCCGGCTCGCTCGCCGGCGCGGTGGGGTCCTTCAGCAGGACCACCCGGTTGTCCGGGTTCGTGCCGGTCAGCAGCCCGGCGCTGCCGTCGTTGAACAGCAGCACCACCGGGCCGGTGTCGTGCAGGCGCATGAGCTGCCGCCAGCCCAGCCGCACCGCCCGCGCCCACAGCCCGGCCCCCTGCGCCCAGACCGACAGCGCCGCGGCGGATGTCGCCGTATCGCCCGGCGCGCGGCGGAATTCCGCGGGATCCAGCTCCATCCCATAGAACCGCGCCGCCAGTATCAGGGCCTCCACGCGCGGGTCCGACGCCTCGGTGCGGGGGCGGAAATCGACATCGGCGCTGCCAGAAGCGGTGGCACCGTCCTTGCCGGCGGCTCCCTGCGGCTGTCCGTCTGCTGTGTCCACGACCGACTCCCCTGCGAGGCATGTCTATATTCGCATCGCCGGCCGCTGAGCCGGTCTGCGGGCTGATAACGCATTCATTATCCGGTCACGAGAGTCCGAACCGGCTCAGCGTAACGTTACACTATTATGCCAACGATGGGCACTATGCCCCAGAAAGGCTCGAAAGATCAATTAATCCATGTGCAGGCGGCGATCACATAGTCTCTATTTTCCATGCTGGCGCACACGCCGCGCGCGGAAGACTGTTGCGCGGGCGCATGCCGCGATCCATTGGTAGGAAATGAACTCCGGGTAAATCTGTTGCCCGGGGCGTTTCACGCCGAAGGGTAACGCTCTAAAAACGGTCACCGGCCCGACCCGTGGCCATCTCTGTGCAGAGGAAGCCATGAGCGCGATCAACGACACCGTCGGAGCTTTCGTCCCCGGCGCCCGCGTAGAACTGGACCCGCTGGCCGCCGGCCGGCTCTCGGGCCGCGATTTCGCGGTGAAGGACCTGTTCGACGTCGCCGGCGCGCCAACCACCTATGGCAACCCGGACTGGGCACGCACGCATCCCCCTGCGGTCGCCACCGCGCCCATCGTCACCGCACTCCTGCAGGAAGGCGCCAGACTGCGCGGCAAGACCAAGACGGTCGAACTGGCCTATGGCCTGACCGGAGAGAATGTCTGGCACGGCACACCACTGAACCCGCGCGCGCCCAACCGTTTCCCCGGCGGCTCAAGCTGCGGTTCGGCCGCCGCCGTCGCCGCGGGGCTGGTGGATTTTGCCCTCGGCTCGGACACCGGCGGATCGGTCCGCATCCCCGCCAGCTTCTGCGGCCTGTTCGGCATCCGTCCCAGCGCCGGCGCGGTCAGCCTGGCCGGCGCGCGGCCGCTGGCGCCGAGCTTCGACACGCCCGGGTGGTTCGCCCGCTCGGCCGGGCTGCTGGCGGAGATCGGCGAGGTGCTGCTGCCCGGCGGCGGCGAGAGCGTCGGCGGCGTGCTGCTCCGGGCCGAGGAAGTCTGGATGAACGCCATTCCCGAGGTCGCGGAGGCGCTGCGCCCGGCGCTGGAACTGCTGGAAGACCGGTTCGGCCGCACCATCGGGGTGCGTCTGATGCCGGAAGGACTGGACACCGCCTACGACCATTTCCGCGCCGTCCAGGCCGAGGAAGCCTGGGCCGCGCTCGGCGGCTGGGTCGCCAGCACCGAGGTGCGTTTCGGACCCGGGGTCGGCGAACGCTTCGCTGCGGCCCGCGAGATGGACCCGGCGCTGGCCTACGCGGGGCGCGCGTTCCGGCGCAGGATGCAGGCCCGGCTCCGTCCGATGCTGGCCGGCGGCGCGGTGCTGGTCTATCCCACCAGCCCCTGCCCGGCGCCGCTGCTAAGCACCAACCAGGAAGAGCAGGCCGAACTGCGCGCCGCGGTGATGGGCGTGACCGCCATCGCCAGTTTCATCGGCGCGCCGGAGATCACCCTGCCCGTCGGCACCGTCGCCGGCGCCCCGGTGGGCCTCTCGCTGACCGCCGCGCCGGGACGGGACCGCGCGCTGCTGGCCTTCGCCCGCGAGGCTGCCGCCGTTCTCAACCTTCCCGTCTGACACGGATACAACAATGCAACTCCGCGACGCGACCGAAGCCGATATTCCGGAAATCCAGGCGATCTACGCCCACCATGTGCTGCACGGCACCGGCACCTTCGAGGAAGAGCCCCCCTCGATCGAGGAGATAGCCGAGCGATTCCGCAAGGTGACCGGCCATGGCTGGACCTGGCTGGTCGCGGCGGACGCGACGGGGGTGCTGGGCTATGCCTACTACACCCAGTTCCACGACCGCTCCGCCTATCGCTTCGCCGCCGAGGACAGCGTCTATATCCGCGAGGACGTGCGCGGCCAGGGCGTGGGCAAGGCGCTGGTCGCGCGCCTGATCGAGGCAGCCACCGCGCACGGCTTTCGCACCATGATCGCGGTGATCGGCGATTCCGAGAACGTGGGCTCGATCGGCGTGCATGCCAGCCTCGGTTTCCAGAACGCCGGCACGCTGCGCGCCGCCGGGCTGAAATTCGGCCGCTGGGTGGATGTGGTGCAGATGCAGCGCGTGCTGGGCGCGGGCGACTCCAACATTCCGGAAAATTGAGCTTCCCCCATCCTCCGGCGGCGGCCCGCGCCGCGCTGGACCTGCTGATCGCCGCCGACCCCGATCTGGCGCGGATCGAGGCCGCTGCCGGGCCGCTGCCCTGGCGCACCCGCTCGGCCGGCTTTCCCGGCCTGTTGCAGGCTATCGTCGGGCAGATGATCTCCAACCAGGCGGCCGCCGCCATCTGGGGCCGGCTGCGTGCCCTGCCCGGCGCGCTCGATCCCGCCACGCTGCTGAACCTGCCGGAGGACGATCTGCGCGGCGTCGGCCTGTCGCGCCCGAAGGTGGCGCACGCCCGCGCGCTGGCCGAGGCATTCCTGGACGGCAGACTGAGCGAGGCCGCCATCGCCGGCATGGCGGACGCGGATGCCATCGCCGTCATCTGCGCGGTGCGCGGGATGGGCAGTTGGTCGGCGGAAATCTACCTGCTGTTCGCGCTTGGCCGGCAAGACGTGTTTCCCGCCGGCGACATCGCGGTGGCCGGCGCGGCGGCCGATCTGAAGCGGCTGCCCGCCCGGCCCAATCCGGCCGAGTTGCGCGCGCTGGCGGAAATGTGGCGCCCGGCCCGGGCGCTGGCCGCGCGGCTGCTGTGGCATCACTGGCGTCATGTCACCGGCCGGCCGGCGATGGACGATTTCCCCGCCGCGTGAGAGATACCGCCGCGCAGAGGAGGAGCTCGCCGCATGTACCACCCGAAACTCGCCGTCACCCGCCAGGGGCAGATCGCCATCGTCACGTTCGACCGCCCGGAGGTGCTGAACGCCTTCGACCTGTCGATGTGGCGCGGGTTGCAGCACACCGTCGAGGCGCTGTCGGCCGACGACGATCTGCGCTGCGTGGTGCTGCGCGGGGCCGGGACGCGGGCCTTCAGCGCCGGCGCCGACATCGGCGCCTTCGAGGCGGAACGCGGCACCGACGAGCGGGAGGAAGAATACGCCCGCATTTTGGACGACAGCATGCAGTCGATCCGGCTGTGCCGGCATCCGGTGGTGGCGATGATCATGGGCCACTGCCTGGGCGGCGGCGCCGGCATCGCCACGATGTGCGATTTCCGCGTCGGCGGCGAGAACATCCGCTTCGGCATCACCGCGCGCAATCTGGGCATCTGGTATCCCTATGCCGAGATCGACCCGATCATCGGCCTGGTCGGCACCGCCGTGGCGGCGGAAATCCTGATCGAGGGCCGCATCTTCAACGGCCGCGAAGCGTACGAGAAGGGCCTGCTGTCACGCGTGGTGCCCGACGCGACGGTAGAAGCCGAGGCAATGGCGTTGGCCGAGCGCATCCGCCAGGGCGCGCCTTTGTCGGCCCGCTACCACAAGGCGGCGATCCGCAAGCTGCGCGGTCCGCTGCCGATCACGCCCGAGGACGACCGCGCCACCAGCGACTTCCGGCTGACCGAGGATTTCAGGAATGCCTGCAAATCCTTCATGGCCAAGCGAAAGCCGGTGTTTCACGGTCGTTAGAGCGGTTTCACGCTGACTGGAAGCGGTGCCAGCGTCGTCACCATGATGTGCGAAGCGTCGGCCATGCGGCTTGGACTGCATGGGCAGAAGCCCTGGAGCAATAAGTTACGATACAGGAACGATAACGCCGCGATCGCGCGTTGCCGCTCAATCGGTTTTTCCGCGCACGATGTGGTGGCGGTGCC
>PKWQ01000336.1 GCA_003133265.1 Acetobacteraceae bacterium | reverse complement strand
TCGATCGAGCTGATCCATTCGCCGCCCGACTTGATCACGTCCTTGGCACGATCGGTGATGCGGAAGCTGCGGTCGGGCGAGAAGATCGCCACGTCCCCGGTTTCCATCCAGTCGTCCGCGTTGGTGGGGGCAGGGGCGGCATCGCGGAAATACCGGGCCGCGACCCAGTGGCCGCGTGCCTGCAAATGGCCGGGGCTGGTGCCATCGGGCGGCAGCGCCCTGCCGTCCTCGTCCACCACGCGCAGCGCGTTGCCGTAAACCTCCCAGCCCTGATGCCGGGCGGCGGCGACCACCTGTTCCACCGTCGCGTCGGCCGGCGTCGGGGAAAAGCTCGATCCGTGCGTGGTTTCGGTCATGCCCCAGGCATGGATCAGCCGCACGCCGAATTCCGACCGCAGCGCCGCGACCAGCGCCGGGGGAGGCGGGGAGCCACCGCAGATGACGCGATCCAGCCGGCCCAGTGTCTGTCCACTGGCCCGGCAATGCTCGACCAGGCCGAGCAGGATGGTCGGCACCGCCGCGCTGGCGGTGACGGCTTCCTCGACGATCAGCTGGTGCAGATGCGCATTGTCCATGGCGCGGCCGGGCAGCACCAGCTTCGCGCCGACCATCGGGGCGAAGAACGGCATCGCCCAGCCGTTGCAATGAAAGAATGGAGCGATCGCCAGGATGCTGTCATATTGCGACACCGCCCAGGCATTGCCGCCCGAGGTCGCCAGCGCCGACAGCAACGTGCCGCGATGCGAATACAGCACGCCTTTCGGATTGCCGGTGGTGCCGGAGGTGAAACACAGCGTCGAGGCGGTGCGCTCGTCGAACACCGGCCAGGCGAAACCCGCGTCGCCGGCATCGACCAGGTCTTCGTAGCAGATCGTGCCGGAAAGCCGCGTCGCGGGCATGGCGTCGCGGTCGGCCAGTATCACGAACTCCGTCACCGTGCTCAGCAGCGGGGCGACCTGCTCGGCCAGTTCCAGCGATTCGGGGTCGACGAACAGGTGCCTATAGCCCGCCTGGTTGATACAATAGGCGATCTGCTCCACCGACAGCCGCGGATTGGCGGTGTGCAGCACCGCGCCGATCCCCGGGGCGGCATAGAACAGCTCCAGCAGCCGATGCGTGTTCCAGGCCAGCGAGCCGACCATGCCACCGTAGCCGATGTCCAGGCGCGTCAGCGAACTCGCCAGCCGCCGCGCGCGCGCCGCCGTCTGGGCATAATTGCTGCGCCGTTCGCCGGAAGTGTCGTGCGAGATGACCTCGGCATCAGGATAGGTTCGGGCTGCATGGTCGAGAATGCTCGACAACAGCAGCGGATGATCCTGCATCAGACCCAGCATGACGGCACCTGCTTTGCCAACGTGATCCGCATATCCAGCCAGAGTTGCGCCCGGAAGTCGATGAGGCTGGACGCGCCCGCCCGTGCCGTGGTCTGTCTGGCCCCGACGCACAGACAGGGAGGTTCACGGTGGCTTTGGGTTCGCTTGTCGTTACTTTCAAGGTTGCACCGGCCGAGCGGGAGATTATCGCCGCGACGCTCGGCGGTATCGCCGACATCGTCTATCTGCGCGATCTCGACGAAGCCGCGCGCGCGGCGGCGCTGGCCGGCGCGGCCGCGTTGCTTGCCTACAACATCGGCAAGGAACTGCGCCCGCACGAGCCGTCGCTGCTCGCCGGTGCGCGGCTGATCCAGTTAATGAGCGCGGGTGTCGATCATGTGCCGTTGCGCAACCTGCCGCCCGGCGTGCCGGTTGCCGGCAACGCCGGTGCCTACGCGGCGCCGATGGCGGAGCACGCGGTGGCGATGGCGCTCGCCGCCGCCAAGCGGCTGCTGGTGGAACAGGCGAAGCTCGCGCGCGGTGAGTTCAACCAGTTCAAGCCGAACAAGCAGCTCGCCGGCGGGGTGTTCGGGGTGTTCGGTTTCGGCGGCATCGGCGTTGCCACGGCGCGGCTGATGCGTGCGTTCGGCATGCGCGTACACGCGATCAACCGGCGCGGCGCGAGCGAGGAGCCGGTAGACTGGATCGGCACCACCGACCGGCTGGACGAGTTGCTCGCCGCCGCCGACGTGCTGCTGGTCAGCACGCCGCTGACGCGCGCGACCAGGGGCGTGATCGATGCCCGCGCGCTTGGGCTGATGAAGCGGGACGCCATCCTGATCAACCTCGCGCGCGGCGAGATCATCGACGAGGCGGCGCTGTACGCGCATCTGCAAACGCATCCGGATTTCACCGCCTGCATCGATGCGTGGTGGGTGGAGCCGGTGCGGCATGGCGCGTTCCGGATGGATCATCCGTTCATGGAACTGCCGAACGTGATCGGCTCGCCGCACAATTCCGCCTCTTCCGCGCGGTCGCTGCCCGTGGCGCTGGAGCGCGCGGTGACGAACTGCCGCCGCGCGCTGCTGGGCGAGGTGCCGCGCAATCTGATCGGACCGGACGACGTCAACGATTGAACGTCGCGCGGCATGTCCTGGCCTACGCGTTGGGCGCCACGTCCAGCCGCACTGCGATGCCCTGCAAGTCGGGGCGCGGCGCCGGATAGCGGCGCATCACTTCCGGATCGTGCCCGGGTACGATGTGCTGCGGCGTCTCGGCCGACGCGCGCAGCAGGTCGAAGCTTTCCAGCATGCCGCCGATATGGAAGGCGGTGGTGAAGGGGCGGTTGGTTTCCATGTTCTCGTAGAAATGCGTCACGTCGGAGGCCACCACCACCCAGCCGCGCTGGGTATGCACCTTGACGAATTGCAGCCCGGCGGAATGGCCGGGGGCGGGATGCAGGGTGATGCCGGGCGCCACCTGGCCGGGTCCGTTGTAGAACGTCACGCGGTTCTTGTAGTTCAGCCGCACGATGCCGACGACGTCTTCCACCTCGAAGGAATGCCTCAGTTTCTCGTATCTCATGTAACGACCGACGGCGTAATGCAGTTCCGGTTCCTGCAGATGGAACTGCGCCGCCGGAAACTTGTCGAAATTGCCGACATGGTCGTAGTGCATGTGCGTCAGCACCACGTCCTGCACCGCGTCGACGTCCACGCCGACCAGCTTCAGCGATTCGATCGGGCAGCGCAGGAAGGTGCGCTTGCGCTGCGCCGCCACTTCGGCGGTGAAGCCGGCGTCGATCACCACCGTGCGGTCGGCCCCCTTCGCCACCCACAGAAAATAATCCATCGGCATCGGCGCGTCGTGCGGATCGCCGCCGATGAAATGCTCGGCGCGGCGCGCCTCGCGCATGGCGTAGCGGATGGCGAACAGTTCGTAGGTCGGCACTGTATCCGGCATGGTCTTCTCCCAAGAATTCGATTTGGCCAGAGGCTGGCGCCTGCTGTGTCTATGGGCCGCTCGCCAGCCACTCCACCGCCGCGTCCACGCCGCCCTTGCCGTGCGGGATGTTGTTCACGCGCATGGACAGTTCCACCGTGGCGAGCGTGCCCAGGATCATCGGCTCGTTCAGATCGCCCATGTGGCCGATGCGGAACACCTTGCCGCCGAGCTTGCCGAGTCCACCGCCGAGCGAGACGTTGAAGCGGTGGCGCGCGGTACGGCGCAATGCGTCGGCATCGTGGCCTTCCGGCATCAGCACGCCGGTGACGGAGTCGGAGAAGCGGGTCGGGTTGGTGCAGAACAGCCGGGGGCCGTCATTGCCGGCCCAGACCTGCACGGCACGTCGCACCGCTTCGCCCAGGCGGTGGTGGCGGGCAATGACCTCGGGCAGGGTTTCCTCTTCCAGCAGGCGCAGCGATTCCTGCAGGCCATAGAAAAAGCTGACGGGGATGGTGCCGACGAAGCTCTGCGGATTGCGGCCGAGCATCACCGTCCAGTCGAAATAATAGCGTGCGAGCTTGGCCTTGGCATGCACTTCCATGGCCTTGTCGGATACGCCGGTGAAGCTCATGCCGGTGGGCAGCATCAAGCCCTTCTGGCTGCCGCCGACGACGCCGTCGATGCCCCATTCGTCCATGCGGAATTCGAGCGAACCGAGCGAGGAGATAGTGTCCGCCAGGAACAATGCCGGGTGGCCGGCCGCGTCGATCGCGGCGCGCACTGCCGGTAGCGGGATATACATGCCGGTCGCCGTCTCGTTATGCACCACGCAGACGGCGCGGATTTCGTGCGCGGTGTCGGCGAGCAGGGCGGCCTTGATCGCGTCGATATCGACGCCATGGCGCCAGTCGGCGGCGACGGTTCGGGCATCCAGGCCGAGCGCCTTCGCCATCTTCGCCCATTCGTCGGAGAAATAGCCGGACTCCGCGATCAGGATGGCATCGCCGGGCGACAGTAGGTTGGTCAGCGTGGCTTCCCAGGCGGCATGGCCGGAACCGGTATACATAAACAGATGCTGCTTGGTGCCCAGCACCCGCTTCACGCCGGCGAAGCAGGAGTCGAACACCTCGCGGAAATCCGGATCGTGGAAATCGATCGTCGGCCGGTCCATCGCCCGCAGCACGCTGTCGGGGATGTTGGTCGGACCGGGATTGGCGAAGAACTGGCGGCCACGCGGCTTCTTGGTGCTCATGATGTTCCTTCCTGCTTGCACGGGCAGCGTTGCAAAGGCAGCCCTAAAGCTAGCGTAGATGGGTTCGCGGCGACAGCCGGTGCCGCTGCCGGCGCGCTCGGGCGGCAGCGGGGCGAGGCATCGACGGTTACAGCCAGTCCAGGCTGCGCGCGATGGCGGCAAGGCCGCGCGCGGCGGCGTCCTCGTCCTCCAGCCGGACCGAGCCGCCGCAGGCCGCGATGGCGCGCGCATACCGGGCAGAGAGCTGTTCGGCGCCGATCAGATGCACGCTGGCCCCCGGCGTCAGCGCGCTGCGGACCTCGCTGCCGATCAGCAGGCCGGAGAGGTAGGACGGGGCCGCGTCCTCGGTCAGGCTGCCCATCAGGCCCAGCGCGCGTACGCCGAACAGGTGGTGCAGCAGCCCGCCCGGGTCGGCCGAGCGCGCCACGCCGCGGTCGAACGCCGCACTGTCCAGTGGCGCGTCGCGCATCATGCGCCCAAGGATGGTGTGTTCGCGCAGCGCCCCGAACACTTCTCCGGTCATATGCGTGGTGAAGCCGGCGATGCGCCGGTCCTGTAGGCGGACCCATTTCGCATGGGTGCCGGGCAGGCAGACCAGGCCGCTGCCGCCGAGCGCGTCCAGCACGCCGACGATCTTCGTCTCCTCGCCGCGCATGACGTCGGGGACGCCCTGGGCATCGACCGTCGCGACGCCGGGCACCAGCCGCAGCTCGGCGCCCACGAAGGCGACCGTCGCCACGGCGCCGGCCAGCTCGGCCGCGCCGGCGGGGCAGCGAAGATACGGCACCTCCTGCCAGCCCTGGCGGCTGCCGATCATGCCGCATAGCAGCATCTGCCGTTCCCCGTCGGCGAGCCAGTCGCCGATCTCCGCCCGCAGGGCGGCGGCGAAGGCGCCAGCTTCGACATGCAGGATGCCGCGCGCGGCGGTGCGGCGGTCCAGGATCGCGCCGTCCGCCCCCAGGCGGTAGGCGCGAAAATTGGTCGTGCCCCAATCGACTGCGATCATGGCCCGTTCCTTCCCTGGTGCGGCGTGTTGCGCGGATTGGTTTTGGTTGCCGGCGAGGCCTGATCGGCATATTTATCGCCTCGGTACGGGTAGCATAGTGGGCGCGGGCGGTGCGTGGCGGAGACATAGCGGGCAAGTGGCCCATGCCGATCGTCCTCTGTTTCAGTGTGCTGGAAAGATCAACCCTGGGCAACCGACAGCCATGTTGAAAGATCTGCCGCTATCGAAAGTCTACCAGCTGCTCGAACCGGGCCCGGTGGTCCTGCTGACGACCGCCCAGAAAGGCCGCGCCAACGTCATGACGATGTCCTGGCATATGATGGTTGAGTTCGAGCCGCCGCTGGTCGCCTGTGTGGTCAGCAACGCCGATTACAGCTTCACCGCATTGCGGGCGACGAAGCAGTGCGTGATCGCCGTTCCGGCGCTGGCACTGGCGTCCAAAGTCGTGGGAATCGGCAACTGCTCAGGCCACGACGTGGACAAGTTCGCGCGGTTCGGTCTGACGCCGGTGCCGGCCGAGCGCGTGGCGCCGCCACTGGTCGGCGAGTGTTTCGCCAATCTGGAATGCACGGTGGTCGATACGCGCATGGTGAACAAATACAACCTCTTCGTCCTTGAAGTGCTCAAGGCCTGGACCGATCCGGCGCAAAAGAATCC
>PKWQ01000015.1 GCA_003133265.1 Acetobacteraceae bacterium | reverse complement strand
ACCCCTCCTCCGTCCGGAACCTCCTGCAGCGGGCAGAACGGTTGGGGCTTGGGAGGAGCGCTGGGATTGGCAGCGCAGCCGCGACTTGAACGCGCCAGCGCACGATCGAAGCACAAAATCCGCTGCAGGATTTATGAGCTTTGCCGAGCCGCATGAACGAGGGAAAGTGACAAAGCAAATGTGGATTCCGATGCTGATCAACGCAATACCGACTTGAATGATCCCGATGCGGATGGCCCCCCCCCGCAGCACTGAGGTACAATTTTTCCTTCTCCGGCGGCCCGTTTCGGCTTATCTTCCGAGCGATGAACGCAGTAACCCTCCCCCCCGAACTGGAGCACTTCGCCAATGAGGCCGTGGCGAATGGTCGCTACCATGACGTCTCCGAGCTCGTGCGTGTCGCTGTGAGCCTACTGCAGCGCACAGAGGCCGAACGGGCGGTGTTTGTCGCTTCCCTCGAAGAGGCCGAGGCTGAGAGCGAACGGGAGGGCTTTCTCACGATCGACGAGGTGAAGCGCGACGTCGAAGCGCTCATTGAGGAGATGGCCCGCACCGGGTCGTGAGCGGCCCAGCCGTCCTGACCCGGAAGGCACGAGCCGAGCTACGGGATGCGATTCGCTGGATCGGTGCTGACAGCTTGGCATCGGCGCGAGGGTTGAATGACGCGGTCGAAGTGGCGGCCCGGCGGATCGGCATCAATCCTGCGATCGGCGTTCGGCGACTGGAATTGGCGCCCGAGCGCTATCGGTTTTGGTCGATCCAACGCTATCCCTACATCCTCGTCTATACCGGCGACACGGACCCGCCGAGGATCGTCCGAATCGTTCACATGGCCCGTGATATCACCAAGCTATTGACGAAGTTGGGTTTTTGAGAACAACACCAGATGCCCTTAAAGCGAGCGCCGCCGTCCTGCCCTGCCCGCCAGTTTCGCCGTTTCGGGCGTCCCGGTTAACTGGTGACGGAGATGCGCTCATGCGCAAGACTTCATGTCCCCTCAATCTTCCGGCTTCCGCCAAGAGCCAGGCACAGCCTGCCTGAGGTCAATGCCCGGGGCGGCGGGTAACGCAGGCGATGGCCAGCCACGACCGCCCATACGGTAAGGACCGAAGCGCGGGGCACGAGAAGCGAGCGAAGTGCATGTCATGACCCGGACAATTCCCTTTTGCCCTACAATCTGTCGATGTTGGGCGCAAACCGGGCACCCGATGGGATACCCCAAACAGCCAACTGCGCGAACGCCAGCCGACGAACCTGAGCAGGCCCTCAAATTCCTCCTCTCCAGAACGATCATGGAAAGCCCCCGGGCTTTGTAAACGTTCTTGTTTAGTTCTTTTTTGGCCATCACATGCCAACGTGCGTAGCACTGTTTCCGAAAGCTTCCCGGTTCTATCTAGCGTGGCGGATGACCATCAAGCGCCGCAGCTATCGCATCTCTCAAGGACCGCAGCGCCTGGACCTCCTCATCAGAAATCACCCAAGCCTCCGCAGTCAGCGTGGAAACCAGCTTGACTGCCTTGGCAACCACACTCCAGCCCGACCTTGCCACCACCTTTCCGGCCGCATTTCGCGATTTTGGCCGCTCAGGCAGCACCGCCTCGCCGGCGCTGCGAGCTGCCCGGACGGCCTTGACCGTCAAGCTTCCTTCGCGCGCCAAGAAAGCAAGCCTAGCAAGAGCGGCGGGGTCACTAACACGGGAAAGCTCTACCAAGACATTCTTGCTCGGCGGGTGTTCTGACGTCAGAACTTCGTCCAGAAACCTCTCGGGCAGGGTCAGGATTCGGAGGGTTCCGCTTACATCGCTCTTGGGCTTTCCGAGCACGCGCGCAGCTTGCTCCTGGGTCCACCCCTTTTCCGTCAGGAGTCGGTTGATCCCCCTCGCCTCTTCAAATGGCGTGAGATCGACACGCTGGAGATTCTCAAGCAGAGATGCGACTTCTGGGTCACCGGTATGGGTGATCGCGAGCAGCTTTTTCCAGCCATTCATATTTGCCGCGCGCCAGCGCCGCTCGCCCGCAACGATGATCCATCGGCCATGCGCCGCGGAGTCCGGTCGCAATAGAATCGGCTGAAGCTGACCCTCCGTCCGCAGAGTCGCGGCCAAGGCCGCGAGGGCGTCGTGGTCAATCTTACGGCGGGGCTGGTCGGGATCCGGCCGAACCAACTCGATGTCGACCTCGAACGTGTGATTGAATTCGCTCGCGGCCGAGACAAGAGAGGACGACGCCTCGTCGATCATCGCGCTTGCAGCGCTGAGTATGGGAGAGCCCTTCTTCGCTCGAGCAGACATTGTCATTCCTCCGCTGCTTCGGACGCCACCAAAGCCGCGTCTGTGCGGGGCAGGGGGGTCCCGTTAGCGATTGCCTTCGCCAAGTTGGAGTAGACCATCGCCGCCGACGACGATGGAGACGCTTCAACGACAATCCGCCCGTCTCGGGAAGCGTGGCCAAACACGGCACTATTGGGGACCGGTGAGAGGACAGGGGCCCTGGATCCGATAGAGGCCACGAGATGCTCCAACACTTCGCGATCGACAGATTTGCGCCGATCGAATTGCGTGGGCAATATTCCGGTCAGGCGAAGAGCGGGGTTAAGCCGCCGTTGTATCTTATTGATCGTTCCGAGAATCAAACCAACGCCCATCGTATCATACGGCTCGGTTCTCACCGGGATGATCACTTCCTCGGCCGCAGCAAGCGCCATCCACGTCAGCATCCCCAAGTTGGGAGGGGCGTCCAATATAACCCAGTCATACCGTTGACGGTTTGGCTGGAGGGCCTCGCGCAGGACCACGTCAAAACCCGGCTCTCGTTTACTGTCGGTCTCCGAAAGTTCGATATGGCTTGCCGCCAGATCAAACGGCGTCGAGCGTCCGCCGGACAGCTTCTGGCCCTCGGGGATAATGATCTCTGAGAGTGGGGTACCACGCAGGATCACTTGCACCATAGTCTTGCCCTGGCGATAGACCTCGATCGCCTGATCGGCCAGCAGGCCGGCTGTCGCTGTCGCCTGGGGGTCCAGGTCGATCAGAAGCACGCGCTTACCGAGCCGGGTCAGTGCACAAGCCAAATTCAAGGCGGAGGTCGTTTTCCCAACCCCGCCCTTCTGGTTCGCCAAGACGATCGCCCTCGCATCAGGCGGCTGCTTTGCGATCATCTTGTTCAGCTCCGCTTCAACGTCGGCTGGAACAGGCTCGCGCCCGTTCTCCCAGCGACTTATCTTGGGTTTGTCGTACTTTCGGCCAATTCGCGCATTCAACTCGATCGTCAGCTCGAACTGGCTCATTCTCAGAGCCTGCCGGATTTCCCGGAATTGACTACCATTCATGCATCATCTGCCGATTCGCTGAAAGTTCTGACGTCAGAATCGCACGTCACCGGAGTCAACGTCAACCATCAACGTTGATGGTTGACGGTTGACGGTTGACGGTTGATTGAACGCCAGATGCTAGCGCTTGAAGATTGACACTGGGCTCTTGTGACAATCCGACCGATCATCCGCCGACGATTTGCGACTGGACTCTTGTGACTGGCGACTCGGCGCGTCATCAGATACAGACTTGGCGAAGAATAGGGAGGGAAGTGATCACTGCTTGGCGCCGTCCCAGCGAAAAACCTGGACTGCTGAGACAAAGGCCTGGACTGTTGTGACAGCATCGAACGACGAATCAATGAGTTAGCAGGGTCCTCCCCTGGACTCTTGAGGCTATACTAATAGAGTAACAAATAATCTTTCTAATAGTTTATGTCCCAAGAGTCCAAGTTGCGCCGACGATCAAAACTCAGGCAAAGTCTCGAAGTCAGAAAACGAGTTGCTCATGAAGGAACAAAACCGTGGGCACCGTCCACAGCCTAATCGAAAATCTGGGCCGGCATGGAGCCCTACAAACAGCAGAGACGGATGCTGACCGACGCGCTATCGAAGCAGCCCTTGCCTACATGTCGGACGAAGAAACCGGTATCGGATTTCTCTATAGCGGATGGTGCCAAGCAGCTCTTCCTCACAAACGGCTTGCCGATGAGCAGGTATGGAAGGTCAGCACTGAACGCGTGACACTCGTGATCGAACCGGGTCGTCGGAACCTGCCGGGCTCCAAGATGGAATGGGTCGGAGTACCTTACGGCTCCCGCGCCAGACTCATCCTTCTCTATCTGCAATCTGAGGCGCTACGCACGCAATCCAGAGATATCGAACTCGGCAGATCCTTGCACGCATGGCTGCAAAGGCTCGGCATTCCAATCGGCGGAAAGTCATTCAAGGACGTCCGGGAGCAGGCGGACCGGCTCAGCCGCTGCAGACTCACTTTCCACGTCCAGGCAGGAACAGGCCGCGCTGGGCTGGTGAACCAGAACATCGTCGACACCGCCATGTTTGTGGACGATGCCCCAGGTCCCCAAGGATCGCTGTTCATTGAAACAGCACGTCTGTCCGAGACCTTCTTCGAGCAGCTAAAAAAGCATCCGGTTCCACTCGAAGAACCTGCTATCCGCGCGATCAGCAACAACTCTGCAGCCCTGGATGTCTACTGCTGGCTGGCATACCGGCTGCACGTTCTCTCATCCCCAAGAACTGTCTCCTGGAGAGCATTGTACTGCCAGTTTGGCTCTGCCTATGCACGCCTGGCCCATTTCAAGATCCGCTTTTTGGAGAACCTGAAAGTCGCGATGGCCGTCTACCCAGCGGCAGACGTTCACGTGGACGAAAAAGGGCTGGTACTTCGCCCCTCTCGACCGCCCATTGCACCGCGGATTGTTCCCGTCTCAAGGATCCAGGCATCCTAGCATTACAGTTGCGGTTTCTGTTTGATATGAGCTTGTTGTGCTGAGGCTTGGTGTGCCCGTCGCCAGAGCGACCATGCGATAACGTAGGCGGGTTGGATGCGTCTTTGCGCGAGCCTGGCGACGATGCGGCGGATTTCCTGGATGGACCAGCGGATCAGTGGTGCTTGGGTCTGGCGGTTCGGCGCATTGTTTTTGGGGGCGTCGTGGCGTTCGCGCGATGACGGATCGCGGCCATCATTGCGAAGGCCAGCATCACCAGCGAAACGTGGCGATGCCATCCATGCCAGGAACGGGTCTCGTTGTGGTCGAGGCCCAGTTCGTTCTTTGCGGTCTCGAAGCTGTCTTCGATAGCCCAGCGATGTCCCTCGACCTTGACCAGCGTCTCGATGCTGGTTCCAGCGGGACACCAAGTA
>PKWQ01000036.1:20866-21588 GCA_003133265.1 Acetobacteraceae bacterium | reverse complement strand
TTTCGATGCCCCAATGGCCTCGGATGGCGTCGCCCCATGCGGTTGGCGTGAGGCCGGTGGCGGAGGAGAGGTAGGTGGCGACCTCGCCGCGTTGATCCCACAAGCCGGTGGCGGCGGATCGGAGCAAGGTGTGGCGGGTGACGCGGATGATGGTCTTGACGAAGGGATGCCACTCGGTCGCGGCCAAGGCGTCGCCGACGGGAAAGACCTCGACGGTGCGGTCCTCCTGGCGGGAGCGGCCGGTGTTGCGCGCGAAAGCGGTCTCGGCAGCGCCGGCGTTGTCGGCAATGATGCAGACGGCGTCAAACAGTTTGGCCTGGTTGGCCTTCAGTTGGACCAGGAGGTGGTTGCCGGTGTCGCGGGCTATTTCGAAGGTTTTTTTGACAGTGCATGGCATCCAGGGTGAACAGGCGGCCGGTCAGGCCGAGGGTGGCGATCATCTCCTGGGCGGCGGGGATCTCGTTGCTTTTCTCCGCAATCGCCAGGTGGCCGAGAATGATCTGGCCATCGGCGGCAAAGGCGCTCAGCAGATGCGCCGCCTTGCGGTCGTGGAAAGCGTCGAAGCTGCCGCGCAGGGTTTTCCCGTCAATGGCCACCGCCGCTGGGACGCTTGCGCCCTCGGCCGGAACGTCCGCCAGTCCGGCGGCATGGGCGCGGAACGCCCGCTCGATCTCCTCGGCGTCGAGGCCATGCAGGATGAAGCGCACCGACGAATAGGCCGG
>PKWQ01000036.1:0-20786 GCA_003133265.1 Acetobacteraceae bacterium | reverse complement strand
ATTCAGACAAAACGCGCCGAGGGAACCGACTTTCTTGCCCGACCTCTCGCAGCTCACCCGATCAAGATGTCAGCATTGAACAGCCCTGGCTATTGACGCCGAGCGCGAAGATTACCTTCGCATAGTGACCCCCGTTAACGCGCCAGCGTTCGGGGGTCTTTGCATTTATTAGCAACTGCCCGACGATCTTGGGCAGCCGAACCTCTTGCCCGAGGGAGTTCGATCAGATCGTCGCTCCGAGCGCCATCGAGGCGGTGCTTTGGGGTGCGATTGTCTTGAGATAGCGGCAGCATCCCGGCGGATGGCGGATGCCACGCCCGAATGATCCGTTCATATATAGGATGTGACGAATTCCAATGACTATCGAAGCGGAATCCACAGGATCATGACCGAAGAAACCATCCGGGCATTCGTGGCCTCCCTCAAGCGCGAGATGCGGGTCGGGCAGGTCACGGCACAGACCGAGCACCATCTGCGCCGGGAATTTTCTCAGATCGGCTGGAATCGAGACGACACGCTTCATGCGGCCAAGGTAGACGAGGAGATCAGACGGCTTGAAGCGGAGGTCCGTGTGCTGCGGACGCTGCGGGAGCAGGCGTTTGGAAACCTGCCAGCAACAGAGTCGAGCCTGTCAGGATAGATCGTCGCTCCCCTCGACGCAGCCACACCTCAACACCAACTCGAATGCCACGTCACGGCACCGGCGGATTGGCGTCTCGGTACGAGTGCGCCGCTCGTGCAGGCGGCGGTGTTGTCTAGAAAGGTTGAGTATGGATGCGCGGTCTGTTCGCATTGTTTCAAACCGACCGTCTTCCGACATTGGATGGCCTCACGAAATCGGTTCCAACAGTTCCGGGCCATTGTTGCGCGGCGTGTTCACCTGCCTGCTGACCGGCCATGTTCTCAGCACATCATCTGCGGCAGGATGAAGCAGGTCCAGAACATCGCCTTCGGCCGCGCCCAACCAAAGAGGCCAATCCAGTTGTTCGACGACGACGGGCATCCGGTCATGGATGTTGGCCATGACCGTGTTCGCGTCCGTGGTGATGATCACGAAGGTCCGCAGGATTGTCCCATCCGGCCATTTGAAGCCTTCCCACAACCCGGCGAAAGCTAATAAAGGCTGACCACCCCTGCCGGGCTACGGCGTAGGGCTGCTTGCCGCCTTGGACGGCCTTCCATTCATAGAATGCGTCCGCAGGCACAAGGCACCGGCGCTTGGAGAATGCCGCCCTGAACATGCCGGAGGTGGCGACGGTTTCAGCCGGAGCGTTGATTGGCCGCCGAGCCTGCACCGGGTCCTTGGTGAAACTCGGCATAAGCCCATCGTAAGAGGTCGAGATGACGCTCGCCGCTATCGGGGTGCCGCCGGACAACCATGGCATCTTGAGTCGGCGCGACGTTCCAGTCCGGCGCTGTGTTTGGCAGCGGGTTCACGGTGCGAAACAGCCGAGCAATGGCCTCGGCGGGCAGGAAGGAGGCATACCGACCGCACATAGGCGCCGCTCTAAGGTTCGTGATCCGTTCTCATGGGGAGAGATCGTGTCGCATGCATGGCCAACGATCAAACGAAATCCCTTCGTCCGGCGGGTCCTGACTTGCTCGCTGGCTCGATATTTCGCATTAAGCTGCGATCCGAGCCTGATCACCCGATCCGGCATCAGGCGCGGAAAATCACAGTGGCGTTGCACTCAGCATCTCAAGAGTCCCCAGCCCGAAGGTGCGGGCCATCTCATTGCAGGACGTGCGGCCGGAGCCCTGTGACGCCTACAAGTATCAGGTAGATGGCTACAATAAAATTCAGCAGGCGTGGCACGATGAGGATTAAAATTCCGGCTATGAGGGCCACGATTGGTTGCAGGGTAATCAGGTTCACGGTCATGAACGTTGCTCCGGGTCTCGTGAAACACCAGCACGCGCTATTCAGAATATCCAATCGTCGGCGGCTTGGCGAGCCAAACCGTGCCACCGCCCACGCCGACGATCCTGGCAACCTTCAGAATGCCGTGACTTTCCGCCGGCTTCGAACGGATGGCCTGCTCGATCCTCGGCCAAATCGTCGGGCGGACGAGGAGTTTCTTTCCCTTGGAACCATCTTCAAACCTAAGCCGCCCCGAAGATCACCGCACCCGCACGCTCGCCAGCCGGTGGGGGCTGAGCTTGGTATAACGAACCGTGTTGCGGATATCCCGATGACCGAGGAAATCCTGTATGAGCCGGATGTCCAATCCTTCGTCAGCCAGCATATCGCCGGCGCCATGGCGCAGCATGTGCGGACGGACGTGGAACCCGATGCCAGCCGCTTCAATGACTATGCGCGCCACCATCTCCGCGCTGATCGGGCCGCCGCGCAGGCGCAGGATCAGTCGTGATAGTACCACCGGCGGTGGCCCCGGTCCCATCGGCGGTGATGCCAATGCCGATGGTTCCAATAATAGTCGGCCTTTTGTATGCTCTCGGTTTGCTGCACATGGGCGGACAATAGCGGTGTGGATGGGGCCGCTGATACCACGACCGGGATACCGACCGTGATGGCTGCCGCAGCAAGGACTAAGACGATGAACTTGGACATTGCTCTACCTATAGCGTGACACCGTTCTTTCTAAATTCTTCGCCTTGCAGCCGCATTGATCTGGGTCAACGACCGCCGAGATGCCGGTTCTGACCGGTCGCGATCTTAGCACCCGGTCCCCCCCAAGCGTTCCCACTCCATACCGGCATGGGCTGCCACGCTACTCAGACCGTTCCGCATCGTCAGCGGTGTGCAGCACGGGCTGTATGTCCTTGCGGTGATGGATCGGAGGTATCCCCATCCTCGCCAGACCGTTCCGTAATAGCAGTGAGAGCAAGCACGTGCTTGCCATCTGTGCGATACCGCATCAACACTCGCTATGTCTTATATGGCGCACGCCAGCAACTCACCGGCGACGGTTGCAAACCAAGAACCTCGGTGTCTTGTCGCCTTCGGGTTCGTCATCCAGTGCCTCTCCTCGTTGAAGGATCAGATCGGTCTTACCGTGATCGCCTTCTCGAAGAACTCACCGGCTGCACGAGTTCGACCGTCTTCGCTCCGTACACCATCGCGATCTCGCGCTTGATGAGATCGGGGGTCCAATGGCGCCGAGGGGAGCCATGCTTTGTCTCACCGTGCCCGCTGGCGAAATCGATGCCGTCGTTCACCCGATAGACCGTAATGAAAAGCTTGCTGTCGTTCACGGCTGCGACGGCATCGCAGAGGTATTTTTGGTGGGCTTCTGACATCGTTCATCCCTATTTTTTTAGACATGGCAGGCTATCACCCCAGCCCATCAGGCAGGATGACTTAGCTTGCACGTCGGATATGCCGGCTCCGGGTAGGGCGCGGGACACAGCGACCGCATGTTCGTGCCTTTCGGGAGTCGGCGAGAGTCCACCGCAGCCTCGGGTTTCGACCGGCTGATTGGCGTTCCTAATCCGTTCTCATGGGTAGAGATCGTGTCCCATCCATGGCCGACGAGCAACTGAAGTCCCTACGGCCGGCCAGTTCCGACGAGATCGGGCAGAGACCGGCTCAAGCTCAACCGCAAATCGTTAGGCGGCCATCTCCCGCTTGACCCGCTGCACAGTGCCGCTACCCACGCCCACGATCTTTGCCACCTTGAGGATGCGATGACCGGCACCAAGCTGTTGGCGGATGGCCTGCTCGACCTTCCGACCAACAGGTGGGCGACCCAACTTCTTGATGCCCTCGGCGCGCACCCGGTCGAGCCCAGCCATGACCCTCGACCTGATCATTGAACGTTCTAGCTCTGCGAAAACAGTCGCCATCTGCATCATGGCTCGCCCGAATGGTCCCGTACCATCGATGCCCTGCTGCTCGCTGATCAGCGCCACGCCAGCGGCGTCCATTTCCGCCATCGCCTGAGCGACATGCAGGACGCTGCGCCCGAGGCGATCCATGGACCAAATGAGCAGAACATCGAAACGGCGGCGCATCGCATCCTTGAGCATCTGGTCGAAGGCGGGCCGTTTCTCGCGGCCTTTGCCGCCGCTGATGCCGGCACCCTCATATTCGCGGACAATCTCGAACCCACGACGCTCTGCCAGTTTGGCCAGCACGATCCGTTGGTTCTCGGTGGTCTGGCTGTCCCGACTGACCCGCAGGTACATCGCCGCCCGTAGTGCCTTCGCCATGCGTCATCCCCGGAGGTGGAGGTGATCTACTCGCTCCTCTCTATGCAAGAATCGAGTGTTATTCGCATGGGCTGGGCGATGCGCTGGAACTGGCGGAATACCGACGTTCTGAAGACCGATTTTCAAACGGGTTTTCTGCATAGGCTACGGCTGGATTGAAGACGGACCTCAACCCCAACATTGACCCGCCTCCCAAGAGGGGAATGGTGGGCATAGAAATACAACCAAGGATTGTCCCAATGTCTGGTGGCGTATTTGTGCTGAAAGACGCCAAGATCCTAGTGGAAATGAAGCCTGCCACCTTCGTGGCAGAGGATGACTTTCAACGCTTGCTCGCGGATTTCCCGTCGCTGTTGGCAGGGTCGCAAATCGACTCCTCTAAGCCGAGAAAGTGGATTTTGGTGAGCCGTGAGATGTCGATAGCATCTCAGCAGGACGGTGCCGGTCGATGGTCAGTTGACCATCTTTTCCTCGATCAGGACGGCATTCCAACACTCGTCGAGGTCAAGCGCCAAAGCGACACAAGAATCAGGCGTGAGGTTGTAGGGCAGATGCTTGACTACGCTGCCAACGGTGTCGTGTATTGGCCTGTGGACGAAATCCGGTCCCGTTTCGAAGCAAGCTGTGCCGCCACCAACCAAGACGCCTCCGCCCTCTTGGCCGACTTGGTGGGGGCTGATGGTGACACCGAGTCATACTGGCAACTCGTCAAAACCAACCCTCAAGCTGGCCGGATACGGATGTTGTTCGTCGCTGACATGATACCTCCGGAGCTTCGGCGCATCGTCGAGTTTCTCAATGTTCAGATGGACCCGGCTGAGGTACTAGCTCTGGAACTTCGGCAATATGAAGGCGAGGGCCTAAAGACGCTGGTTCCAATTATCTATGGGAAGACCGAGGAGGCGCAAACACGAAAGGCACCAACTGGTCCCAAACGTCAGTGGGATGAGGAGTCGATCTTCTCGGACATGGGGCAGCGTGCAGGATCGGAGGCGGTGCGCGTGGGGCACGAAATCGCTGACTGGATCAAGTCGCACTCTCAGGTGTCCTTTGGTCAGGGTGCCCGAGATGGATCGATGAACGCGACGGTTACTCAGCATGGTGTTCGGCTGGATTTTCTCTCACTTTGGTCATACGGGAAGGTCATGCTGAGTTTTGGGAATTTTTCGAAGCCCCCCTTTGATGCGGAGAATATCAGGCAAGAGTGGCTAGATCGCATGAATGCGATACCGGGTATGCGCTTGCCCGTAGATGGCGTCTCTCGCTGGCCAACCATACCACTGCGGGAACTGTCTGATGGAACTCGTTTAACCGCGTTCCTTGCAGAGGCAGACTGGCTTCTCGATAAGCTCAAGACGATCTGACGTCTAGTAAGGTCAAACAATTCCGAAGATGCGTCCAGACCCGATCTTCTCGCCCTTCATCTATAGCCGTGGCCTGTCGCCGATATAGCGCGAGTGCTAGCTCGCATAACCGATCCCCGTTCGCAACGCCGTCACCTCGGCGATGATATTCGGGTCCGTCAGTTCGATTTGCCTTTCGAGCAAAATGCATCCAACCCCCTTGTGCCAAAGTTGTGTCCTCGGATAATATGTTGTGATTCCGAAAAAATTACGCATGCGACACAAAATGCTGCTATTGGTCGTGCTTCTAGGCGCATGTGCGCAGAGGAATCCACGAAGTGACATCTACACGTCTGCTCCAGTGACGCCGGGAAATTATCAGGCGCCTGCATCTGTTGAGGCGCCTCCATCTGTAAAACCAGTTGAAAAACCCCGCCAAGCGACTCAACAGAATTATAAGAAAAATATGATACCTACCTTCGAGCACGCTGTCGCCGATCAAATGAAGGACCCCGGTAGCGCGAAATTCCGAAACACGAAGGTCATCATAGACGAAGATGGAAGTGATGCTCTCTGTGGCGATATCAATGCCAAGAACAGTTATGGTGGATACACGGGATTCATCTCTTTTTATGCCCCGTTGATTAGCTTAGGCAAAGCGTATACAGCCGTCGTATGGCTGTCGGAGAAGGTTAGCTACGAAACCGTGCGCAAGAAATGCGGCTACTCATAGCCTTCTCTGATATCAGCCTGATCCAAATTTTAAAGATGACCGCTCGTCCCGGTCTCCGAGGGTAGCGGCAGATTGGGGTTGACACAGTAACGGGCAACTCGATTCAGGGTTGGAGCGAGCACCGACCTTGACCTCAGCAAGCTGTTGCACGCGGAGAAGGATGCGCTGATTCTGACGCTGTCGGCGCAGCGAGCCGGTTGTGCACGCCTTGGAAGTAGGGGCGAGCATTGAATAAAATAAGAATAAAGGAAACATCATGCGGCCCATCCGTTCGATATTCGTGCTACTACTTTCTTTTTCATCACTAATGGGCTGTGTCTCACCGAAGACGTTTGTAGATCCCTCAGTACCGAAAGTCTCGTATGAAGACATAGAGAGGCGCGCAGAACCTCTACGACTTACGCTGGCGGTCGAGTTTCAGCGCAACGGACAACCATTTCCAAAGGTCGACTCCCAGCTTAAGGACAAGGCCGAGCGATTGCTCCGTGCCACCGGACTCATTGTCCCGACCGACGAGCAACCAGTGGGCGATATAAAGATAATCGTGAACAATATTGGTGATATAGGGGCAGCAGCAGCGACGGGGTTCGGTACTGGCCTAACCTTTGGCTTGGTTGGTTCGACCGTAATGGACTCATATGAAATGACCATCTCAATTACAGTCAATGGGAAAACGGTGACGCGAACTGCGATTAGACATGCGTTATACACGGCTATCGGAAACGCGACGCTACCTCCCGGCGTCGAAATAGTGCCGACGAACGTTGCGTTCGATCGGGTTATTGAGCAGATGCTACTGCGGGGCCTTCACGATATGCAGAAGGCGGACGAATTGGTGGTTTCACGATATTCGGAGTTAAGGAGACTCTGATCAATTTCATCTCGCCTCACCTGCGGAATGTTGGGTAGAATCCGGCACGATCAGCGGTTAGGGCAGTTGGTATAACTGCTTCAACCCGGTGCAGCGTGGATTGGCCCTAAAGGGTATCGCGAATGGCCTGATAGGCGAACAATCCGAGCAACGTGAACTTGCTGAATTGAGGGGCTGCCCAATAAGCGCCGAGAGAGGTGGCTGGCTAAATTCGGACAGTTCGATAAGTGAGACTTTTGCCTGAAAGCGGCGAGGATGCCGCGTATCAGGAGCGACCATGACAAGACGCACACGCCGGACCCATTCTCCCGCATTCAAGGCCAAGGCGGAGTTGTCCGAATCGGAGCGGCGCGAGCAAGTTGGAACGCTGAGAATTTCTTCAGGAGATCATCGTGCCCCCAGCCAAGAAAGCTGCTCCCGCCGCCAAGAAGGCCGCCCCAGTCGCCAAGGCAGCCGCCCCGGCAGTCAAAAAGGCCGCCCCTGCCGCCAAGAAGGCTGCCGCTCCATTGAAAGCAGCACCAGCCAAGGGTGCGCCGCAGGCCACCATCACGCTTAAACAGATCGGCGCCGAGTTGGCCGAGGGCCATGACCTGCCGAAGAAGCAGGTCGAGGCCATGTTGGGCGACTTGGTGGCGCTCACCACCCGGCACCTCAAGAAGGGAGACAAAATCCGCCTGACCGGTCTCGGCATCCTGCAAGTGCGGGCGCGACCGGCTCGGATGGGACGGAACCCGGCGACTGGCGAGGCGATCAAGATCAAGGCCAGCAAGAAGATCGCCTTCCGGGCAGCCAAGGAATTGAAGGAAGCCGTGTAGCCTGATCGGAGGTCCGCCACACCCACGATGGTAAAGCGCCGAATGGTCGGCTCCGTGTGCTACGTGACGGCGATCAACCCGCAGTATTGCGGCCTCGCATGCCAATGAAGGAAAGCGCGTATTGAGGGTTCAGTCCTCGTCCCTCGTGCCGTCGAGGATGTTTGTGCTCGCTTGATCTGGATCAAAGCGCCACCCCGAGCCGGCGCCTAGAAATAGCATACGTAGGTCGTAGGAGGCATCATGAGGCGTTTCGGCTCAGTTGCCGCCGCGAGCGCGATTGCGCTTACAGCGGTGCATGCATTTGCTCAGCAAGGCCCAAATCCCAGCACGTCTGGGCCGCAGGACGGCTTCTATCATATGTGGGGCGGAGGCTGGGGTTGGCATCCCGGTATGGTGTTTGGTTGTTTCGTGATGCTACTCGCGCTCGTCGGCATCGTGGCCCTGATTGTGTTGCTGGTTCGTTGCTTCGGAGCCTGTCACCATTGGCATCGCCACGGCTCTTGCCCGATTTGTGACCGTGGGCATGGGCGTGGGGCGTTGGACATCCTTGAGGAACGATTGGCAAAGGGCGAGATCGGCAAGGACGAGTTCGAAGAGAAGCGTAAGCTGCTGGGGCGCTGAGCGCAGGCATGTGGTGGTCAAGAATGCAATGAACCATTTTGGTCTTGGCCTTTGACCAATCGAACAGGAGGCGATGCTCAGGGTGTATGTCGTCTTCTGCGATGGTGGTGGTAGTGCGAGCGATGCCACCACGCGCATAAGATCGCTGGACGAAAGTTCAGCAAAGCTCTTTCAAATACGATCTTAGCTCCGCTTCGGACGACCGCGCTTCTTCGGCGGCGGGCGCGCTTTTCGAAGTGTTTCCGGAAGATATGACCGGAATGGACATCCAATCCCGGCGCTTGTGCGACGACGCCGTGGCGGTCGCCGGACGAATACTCAAGACCGGTGCCCGGTTGACCATGATCGTCGTCCCCGCCATGTCCAGACGGTCGCCGGAAGATGGTGAGCCGGGCGGTCTGGATGAGGGTCGGAGGCATGGTTAGCGGGGTCAGCTTCGATAACCGTCCAACCTTTGGTCACCGATCAAGGAGTGACGGTGGACGCACAGCCATCAATCCCACAGCCGCTGGGTTCGAATGCCATAGTGGGATTCGAACCATGAAAAGCAGGCGAACGGCCTGAAATCTGGCCATATTTGACCAACGTTTTGACCAACGTCGATCACGTAACTGGCTGTATTATAAGCAATAACAACACACTATGGACAATCTACGGAAAATCTCATCCCCTCCGCCAACTATCCAGCATAACGCAATAATCTAACTGACGATTCCCTGTCAGCACGGGCGCTTGCCCACAAACACACCCAGGAAACGGGTGCGTTGTCCCTCCCCCCCATAAAAATCGCGCCGCCATCCGGCACAGGTCTTGGCGGAGCAATATCCACTCCAGAGTGGCACTATGTTTTTGCCTCGAAACAGGAAGTGGTTTCAGCGATGGTGGGGGCTCCGGGTCGGAGCCAATTTCAAAACTCCGGCTCCTTTCGAGCCTCCCGGTCTTTTATCCATGTCATCAAACTGTTCCGCTCCGGCGATAATATCGTCGATCGTTGCCGCGAGACTTGAAACAAACTCACCGATCCGCCTTGGCGCGTCATGGCCATCGGACTGCGGGATTGGATAAATGTTTCCGATCGGAAGGAGTTGGTATTCGCCGTCGTGACCTCGCGAGAGATGCGGCAATTTAACGAAAAATTTACAATATTGTTCAATGTAGAAATCGATGATGTGATTATCAATAAATACCAAATGGTAACATGTGATTGATATCATTCGCTAAGTGGAGGGCGCTGCTGCGGGCGATAGACTTCTTTCTATCGATCTCATCAGTCTCCTAGTCCATCTGATATTCTGGCCAAAATGGCAATCCGCAATCTGATCTGGACACCAAGGAGAATAGAACCTTACTCCCTCGCCAGACAAAGGAACACGAACATGAAACGGATTCTTCTTGCCGCGACCGCCACCGCCGGTGTGATGATGGCGCAAGGTGCCTGGGCATCGAGTCCAGCGACAACCACACTCAACGTCACCGCGGATGTGCCGACGGTCTGCTCGATCACCGCTGCCCCCGATCTGTCATTCCCCGCTGTGACGAGCAACGCGAGCGCCGTGACCACCTCATCAGCCATCCAGGTCACTTGCACCGATGGCGGCGCCTATACCATCGGTGTTGTCGGGGCCAACGTGGTTGGCGGTCAGAACAAGCTCGTGTCCGGCAGCAACTACTTGAACTACAACCTCTACTCGGATAGCGGGTATTCGACTGTTTGGGACAATGGCTCGAACCTTGTGAGCCCCATCGGCAACGGATCGGCGCAGACCTCGACCCTGTATGCCAAAATTCCGTCCGGCCAGACGTTGCACGTAGGCACGTTGGCGCTGTCGAGCCAATACGCGGACATCGTGACGGTGACCGTGACCTACTGAACCTCGTGACGTCCGGGCGTAACGATGCGTGCGGCATTGATCCTGGCTTCCCTGATCTCGATCGGCTGCCTAGGCGCCGGTGAAGCAGGGGCGGCCGCGCTCACCGTCTCTCCCGTCGTCGTTGGCCTTGCGCCCGGACAAACCACGGCCACCATCACGGTGGAAAACCACGGTGGAGCCCCCACCGCGGTTCAGGCACGCGCTTATCGCTGGACCCAGGCGGAGGACAATGATGTCCTGGTGCCCACCCAGGACATAGTCGTCTCGCCGCCGATCTTCACCGTTCCCCAGGACGGATCGCAGACCTTGCGGCTGTTGCTGCGCGGCGGCGCGCGGGGTGGCGAGCAACGCTTCTACCGTCTGCTGCTGGACGAAGTGCCGCCGGCCGGTGGGCCGAGAAAGCAGATCGTGGTGGTGCTGCGCCTGTCGCTGCCGGTGTTTGTTGCCCCCCCTGGCGTTGCCGGGGCGCCTGCGTCGGCGGCTCCGACGCTGGAATGGCGGGCGGAGCCCGGCCCTGGTGGGCAAATCGCGCTGACAGCGACCAATCCAGGGCATGCTTCCGCCAGGGTGAACGAGATCGACGTAACGCTGCCCGATGGCGGTCATCCGAAGGTGGTTGCCCGTGGCCAGAACCCGTATGTCCTGCCCGGCGCTCGACGCCATTGGATCGTGCAGAGCGGCGGCGGTGCCCCAGCCGGCCCGCTGCATGTCCGCGTCACGACCGATGCGGGCAAGACCGAATACACTCTCGTGCCGTAATAGAAAATGCGCTTGATCATCGGCACGCTGCTGGCGGCATTGCTGGCGGTGCCGGTTGCTTTGGCCGCCGAACGACAACTGGTGCTGGAGGTGGTGATGAACGGCCGCCCGACCGGCCGGGTCGGCGAGTTCGCCGAGAGGGGCGGCGTACTCTATGCCCGGCCCTCCGACCTGACCGAACTCGGCTTCGCCCTGCCGCCGAACGTCGCCGCGGGCAGCGAGCCGATTCCGCTCTCCGCGCTCCCCGGCGTCCGCGCGCAGGTGAACGAGGTGCGACAGACGCTGGAGGCGACGGCCGACGACACCGCGCTGCGCCCGACAGAAATCGGCGGCGCGTCGTCGTCGGTCCGCCTGGCGCCGCTGTCGGCGGCCGCGTATGGCGCCGTGCTCAACTATGACATCCTTGGCACCTTCACCGGCCAGCAGAATATCGGCGGGGCGCTGCTCGACATGCGCGCCTTCAGCCCGTTCGGCCTGCTGCAGGCCACCGGGCTCGCCAACATCACGCCCTATGCCGAACAGAAGAGTCTTGCCCGCCTGGATACCACCTACACCTACACCGACCCCGATGAACTGCGCCGCTGGCGTATCGGCGACGTGGTAACGGGGGCGCTGGCCTGGAGCCGGGCGATACGCCTGGGCGGCGGCCAACTCGCCAGCGATTTCGCCCTGCGGCCCGACCTGATCACCTATCCACTGCCGGTGATCAGCGCCTCCACGGCCGTGCCCTCCACCGTCAACGTGCTGGTGAACGGCATGCGCCAGTACAGCGGGCCGGTTCAGCCCGGCCCCTTCGCGGCGCAGACGCTGCCGGTGGTGACTGGCGCTGGCGAAGTGGCGGTGATGGTGCAGGACGCGCTGGGCCGCCAGACCCTGGTGACAATGCCGTTCTATACCAGCACGGCCTTGCTGAAACCCGGGCTGGCCAGCTACTCGCTGGAGGCAGGCGCGGTACGCCAGAACTATGGGCGGCCCGACGATCTGTATGCTGGGTGGGCGGTGAACGGGTCCTCGCGCTACGGCCTGACGGACTGGCTGACCCTGGAAGGGCATGTCGAGGCAACCGACGGGTTGGAGCTGATCGGCGGCGGCGCGGCGGTGCAGGTCGGTACGCTGGGGGTGGTCAACACAGCGGTAGCTGGCAGCACCGGACACGGTGGAATACCCGCGGCCGCCGGCAGTGACAATAACGGGGGCCAGGTCTCGGCCGGCTTCCAGCGGCAGTCGCGCAGCCTCAGCCTGTCCGTGAGCGGCACGGTTGCCACACAGGGCTACCGCGACATCGCCGCCGTGAATGGCAGCCCTATGCCGAGGTCAACGTTGACCGCGAGCCTCGGCTTCCCGCTCGGCGACTGGGGGGGAAGCATCGGTCTTGCGTACGTCCATCAAACGTCGGGGGCGCTGCTGCCGGGTTCGATCTTCGCCCGGCAGGGGGCCAGCTTCCTCAACAGTCAGCATATCGACCTGGTCACCGCGAGCTACGGCATCCCTGTCGCCGGCCGCGCGTCGTTTTACGCCACCGGCTATAAGGACATCAATTCGGGCGGCAGCTACGGCGTGGCAGTCGGTCTCAGCTTCTCGCTCGGCGCGTCTACCTCGGCGTCGGTCGGCGGTTCGCTGGACAAGGGGCGGTTCAGCCCGTCCGCACAGGTCAGTAAATACGCGCAGGAGCAGAACGATTACGGCTACCGGCTACAGGATCAGGAGGGCATCGGCGCGCACCGGTCGGCGGAGGGTGAGTTCCTCAGTTCCTGGGGCCGCGTGTCTGCCGGGGTGGACCAGTCGGCGGGGCAGGTTGCCGAACGCGCGGGTGCGAGCGGCGCTCTGGTCTGGGCCGATGGCGCTTTGTTCGCCACCGATCGGATCAATGACAGCTTCGCGATCGTGCGGACGGGCGGCGTCGCCGACGTGCCGGTGCTGTACGAAAACCGGCCGTTGGGCACCACAGACTCCCACGGGCAGCTCCTGGTACCCTTGCTGCTATCCTACCAGAATAACCACCTGTCGGTGGATACAGCCAAACTGCCACTGGATATCGACGTCGGGCAGACCACAACGGTGGTGCGCCCGCCCGACCGGTCGGGCGTGACCGTGGATTTCCGCATTCGCAAGGTAAACGCGGCGCTTCTCAAGCTGCAGGACGCGAATGGTAAGCCTGTCCCTATTGGTTCGGTCGCAAAGGTGGAAGGTGCCGAGGACCAGCCGGTGGGCTTCGACGGCGAAGCTTATGTGACCGGATTGAAGCCGACGAACCGAATGGAGGTCGTGTTGCCGAATGGGACGAAATGTGCGGTGCAATTCGACTACGTGCCGGTGGAGGGCGACATCCCCGTCATCGGTCCGCTCCGCTGCCAATGAAGACGCACCGCCGAACGAAGCTGAGACGACCCGGCGCCGTGATGGCGCTGACGGTTCTCGCGGCACTGGCCGCTGCACCCGCGCGTGCGGCGGGCGGCGCCAGTTGCGCCGTGTCCGCCACGCCACTCGCGTTCGGCAGGTATATGCCGGCCTGGGCATTGCCAGACGACTTGAATGCCACGATCACCGTGACATGCACCGCCTCCGGGAGCACGCCCGTCCCAATCCGCGGGACCATCGCCCTGACTATCGCCACCGGGGCGTCGGGGCGCCGGCTCAACGGCGGGCGGTCTGCGCTGCGATACGAACTCTACCTCGATCCTGGGAGAACCGTGCCATGGGGGAATGGAACGGGCGGCACGGGCACGATCCCGGTTTCCGGCGTTGCCAGCCCTACAGCCCCATTCCGACAGGCATTCACCGTCTATGGACGCATCCTGGCGCGGCAGTCCGGCGCTCATGTCGGGCATTACGCCGACCAGGCCACTGTTTTTCTCAATTACTGATGATCCAATCCAACGCATCCGCGCCTGGCAGGTCGAGGCCAAGACGTATCGGTGGAAACTCATACCCCCCAGCGGCGCACGAACCAAGTCTTCACCAGATGGGTCAGCACGGCGTACCCGATCATCATGGCGGCAACAAGTGGCCAGTACAGCAGCGGCAAAGGCCGGAAACCAAGTGCATCGCCAATGAATGTGTAGGGAATGATCGCGCCGATCGAGACGATGATGATTGTCGTCATAATCAGCGGCGTGCTGGCGTGACTCTCCAGAAACGGGATTCGCGCGGTGCGGATGATATGGATGATCAAGGTCTGCGTCAGCAGCGATTCGACGAACCAGCCGGCCTGAAACAGGCCTGGATTGTCCCAGGCGTTGAACACATATAGCATCATGAAATAGGTGAGGTAATCGAAGATCGAGCTGATCGGGCCGATCACCAGCACGAAGCGCGTGAGGTTGCCAATGTCCCACTGGCGTGGCGCCATCAGATACTCTTCGTCCACGCGATCGGTGGGAATGGTGGTCTGGGAGAAATCGTACAGCAGATTGTTGGTCAGCACCTGGATCGGCGCCATCGGCAGGAATGGCAGGAAGATGCTGGCACCGAGCACGCTGAACATGTTTCCGAAATTCGAGCTGGCGCCCATCTTGATGTATTTGACGATGTTGCCGAACACCTTGCGGCCCTCGATCACCCCATCGCCCAGCACCGACAAACTTTTTTTCAACAGGATAATGTCGGCCGATTCCTTGGCTATATCCACTGCCGTATCGACGGAGATGCCGACATCCGCCGCCTTCAGCGCCGGGCTGTCGTTGATGCCGTCGCCGAGGAAGCCCACCACATGTCCGCGCCGGTGCAGCGCCTCGATCACGCGCGCCTTCTGCGCCGGCGACACCTTGGCAAACACGGCGACCTGTTCGGCGAGAACGCCAAGATCCTCGTCCGACAGCGCGTCCAGCTCGTGGCCGAGCACGATGCGATCGACCGCGAGACCGACCTGCCGGCAGATGGTGCGGGTCACCGCATCGTTGTCGCCGGTCAGGATCTTCACCGCGACACCGTAGCCGTGCAGCGACTTGATCGCGGCGGCCACGGTCTCTTTCGGTGGATCGAGGAAGGCAATGTAGCCGAGCAGGGTCAGCCCCGACTCCAGCGCCACGTCGCAGCTCGCGGGCGCAGTCGCGAATTCCTTGAAGGCGACGGCGACGACCCGCAGGCCTTGCTCGTTCAGCTTGCCCATCTCCCGCTTGGCATCGTCCAGATGTGTCGGATCGAGCCGGTCCTTGGCATCGCCGAGCACGTAACTGTCGCAGACTGCCAGCACCTCCTCGACGGCCCCTTTGGTGATCATCAGATGCGTCCCGTCGGGGCGCTTGAGCACCACGGACATGCGTCGGCGCTGAAAATCGAAGGGTATCTCGTCGGCTTTCGTAAAGGCCGCGATATGGCCGATATGCTCCGGCCGTTTCTCATGCGTCAGCACCGCCTCATCCAGCAGGTTCTTCAGCCCGGACTGATGGAAGCTGTTGAGGTATGCGTATTCCAGCACCCGCTGGGACTCTTCGCCCTCGAAATCCAGGTGGTATTGCAGGATGATGCGATCCTGCGTCAGCGTTCCGGTCTTGTCGGTGCATAGCACATCCATGGCGCCGAAATTCTGGATGGCGTTCAGCCGCTTGACGATGACTTGTTTCTTCGCCATCGCCATGCCGCCCTTGGCGAGGTTGACCGTGACGATCATCGGCAGCATTTCCGGCGTCAGGCCGACCGCGACGGCGACGGCAAACAACAGGGCTTCCAGCCAGTCGCCCTTGGTCAGCCCGTTAATCAGGAAGACCGTTGGCACCATCACGCAGATAAACCGGATCATAAGCCAGGTGAAGCGCGTGACGCCGCGATCGAAGCTGGTCAGCACGCGTTGGCCGACAACGGTATCGGCGAGCTTGCCGAAAAAGGTCGACGCCCCCGTCTGCAGAATAACGCCGGTTGCGGTGCCGCTGATGACGCTGCTGCCCATGAAGCAGATATTCTGGAAATCGAACGGATCGCTCTGTTCCGGCGGCGGTATCTGTTCCAGCTTGTCCACCGGCATCGCCTCTCCGGTCAGGGCGGACTGGTTGACATGCAGGGTTTTGGTGGCGAGCAGGCGCAGATCCGCCGGCACGAGGTCGCCGGCGGACAGTTGCACCACGTCACCGGGAACCAGTTCCTCTATCGGCACCTCGATCATGCGCGACGCGCCGGCTGCCGGGCGGCGATGCACGCTGGCCCGGGTGCGGACCATCGCGCGCAGTTTCGCCGCCGCCTGGTTCGAGCGGTGCTCTTGCAGGAACGCCAGGGTAACGCTCAGCGTCACCATCACGCAGATAACCACCGCTGCCCGTGCGTCGCCGGTTACCCAGGACAGCGCCGCCAGCGACAGCAGAAGTACGTTGAGCGGGTTCCTCGCCCGGCCGAAAAATTCCTGAAAAATACTTCGGGTTTGTTCCCGGGCGACCTGGTTCGGCCCGGTGCGAGCCAGGCGTCTGGCCGCCTCGGCGTCCGTCAGGCCGTCGGCCGAACTGGCGATCTGGCGCAGCAATTCGTCGGCGGGCAGCCGTGCATGGGCATCCAGCGGGCCGGCAAGCAGGATCTCACCCTTTCCCGTTCCCGTGCTGGTATGCAGCCCGCCAAGACCAAGCGAGGCGAATAGTGCGTTGCCACTCACCACAAGGAGGCCCCAAGGATCGCCATTACTGTCCTCCCGCGGAATGCGTAGGCGGGCGCTCGCAGGGCATGTCCCTCAGCCCTTGACGCCGCCCATGGTCAGGCCGCTGCTCATGTAGCGGCGGAACATGTAATAGATGGCCAGCGGCGGCAGCGCGTAGGTGATCGCCGCCGCCATCAGATAGTTCCAGGGCGCCTCGTCGCTGTTCAGGAACTTGCCCAGCGCCACCGGCACGGTGATCGTGTTATCGGCCGACAGCAGCAGGAACGCGTACAGATATTCGTTCCATGCCAGCAGCAGCGCATATGTGCCGATAGCGACCAGCGCCGGCGCCATCAGCGGCAGATAGATGCGGAAATAGATCTGCGGCGGCGAGGCGCCGTCGATCCGTGCCGCCTCGTCCAGTTCATGCGGGATCGAGGCGCTGTATTGTTGGAAGATGAAGATCGCGTACGGTGTGGCGAACGTCACCTCCGCCGCGATCACCGACCACGGATTGTCCGCGAGCCCGTAGCTGCGCATGATCCCATAGAACGGGATCGCCAGGAACGACATCGGGATGACATAGGTCAGCAGCGCCGCGTTGGTCAGCAGCCAGCCGAGCCGGATGCGCAGCCGGCTGATGGTGAAGCTGGTCAGCGTGCCGATCGTCAGCGTCAGCAGCGCGACCGCCACGCCGATGAAGAAGCTGTTGCCCATCTGGCCCCAGAAATTCGCCAGCAGCCAGAAGGTTTCATGGATCACCGCGTTGAAGCTTTCCAGCGTCGGCGCCGGCGGCCAGATGTTGGTGCTGAACACGTCTTCCTTCTGCTGCACCGCCACCAGGAGCATGTTGTAGATCGGCAGCAGGGTCCAGATCAGCAGCACTAGGCCGAGCAGCATTGCGCCGGCGTCGCCAGCGCGCTGCCTGAACCGGGCGTGGCCGGGGATGCTCACAACTGGACCTCGCCTTTCGACAGCTTGCGCATCAGCAGCACCACCAGCGGGATCAGCAGCGGCAGGGCGGAAATCACCGCCGCCATGCCCATGCGCGGGTCGCCAAGCTCGAAGGCGTCGCGGATGCCGAGGGTGGCGAGCACATGGGTGGACTGCGCCGGGCCGCCGCCGGAGATGAAGTGGACCGAGTTGAAATCGCCCAGCGTCCAGATCGTGCTGAGCAGCGTGCAGACCAGGTATAGGTTCGCCATCAGCGGGAAGGTGATGTGCAGGAAGCGGCCGATGCCGGTGGCGCCGTCGACGTCGGCGGCCTCGTACAGTTCGCGCGGGATCGCCATCCGCCCGGCGAGGAAGATCACCGTCCAGAACGGCATCCATTTCCAGATATAGCCATAGATGACCGAGCCCATGGCCAGCGTCGATTGATCGAGCCAGGGCGGCCCGTCGGTCTGGAACAGGCTCCAGATCGTGTTGTTGATCAGGCCCCACTGGCCGTTCAGCATCCAATGGATGGAAATGAAGGTGGGGATGCCGGGCACCGCCCACGGCAGTATGTAGACCAGCAGCAGCGCCTTGACCCACCAGCCGTTGCGCATGAAGAAGCCCGAAAGCATGAGCGCAAGAAACAGTTTCAGGTTCACGCCGATGGCCAGGAAGACCAGCGTATTGACCACCGTCTCCGGGTAGACCGGATCGGCGAACAGCGCGCGGTAGCTGGCCGGGTCACTGCCCAGCCACAGCCCATAGGCCACCGGATAGATCACGAAGGCCAGGAACACCGCGATATAGGGCGTGACGAACGCCAGCGCCCAGAGATAGTCCCTGCCGAGCAGGCCGCCGCGCCAGACCTTGCGACGGGCGGGCCGCACATTGGTTGCGGCATCCATGGTTGTGCTGAGTGCCATCTGGCGGGCCCTAAGGCGCCATCCGGCAAGGCGAGGCGCCGAGGCGGCGCGGCAGGCGGGCGAACATGCGTGCCGGTTCCTTCCCTGTGGTTGGGGAGTCGTATCATTTATCTTGGACGTCGATAGGATTTAGCGACGGCGGATACCGCAAAGTCAACAACAACCACCATCGCCCGACGGTCCGCGCCGGGTCGGCTTGGCGAGGGGCGCAACGTTCCCTTTGCCGTGGCGGGGCCAGTGTGCATAGATTGGCGGGCAACAATAACAACGACGCGCCCATAGGGCAGTTCCGTCGGGCGCCTGTATAGGGAAGGAATAGTCCATGGCAAGCCTCTCCCGGCGCAACCTAGTGGGGTCGCTCGGCGCCCTGTCGGCGGTCGTGGCCAGTGCGCGTCCACGCCGCGCCAAAGCCGCGGGACAGACCGTAACGGTCTGGTGGAACCAGGGTTTCTACCAGGCGGAAAATCAGGCGGTGCAGGATTCGGTCGCTGCCTGGGAGAAGATGAGCGGCAACAAGGTCGATCTCACGTTCCTGCCGGTCGGCGATGTCACCGCGAAGATCGTCTCCGCCATAACGATCGGCGACGTGCCGGACCTGGTCTATTCCGACACCGGCCAGAATCTGATCGTTCCGCAGGCTTCGTGGAACGACAAGCTGGTAGACGTCACCGACGTGGTCGACACGCAGCGCGCGCAATTTCTGCAGACCGCGCTGGAAAGCTCGCATTTCTATAACAACGTGCTGAAGAAGCGCAGCTACTATGGCGTGCCGGTGAAAAGTGCCACCGAGATGATCGAGGTGTGGCGCCCGATGCTGGAGGAGGTCGGCTACAAGGACGCCGACATCCCCAAGACCTGGGACAAGTACTACGCTTTCTTCGAGACTGTTCAGGACAAGCTGCGCGCCAAGGGGAAGCGGATCTATGGCCTCGGCTACTCCATGGCGACCAAGGAGGCCGACAGCGGCAATCTGTTCCATGCCTTCCTGGTGGCGCTCGGCGGCGACGGCATCGTCTCGCTCGACGGCAAGCTGCATGCCGACGATCCGAAGGTGCGTCAGGCGGCGATCAAGGCGCTCGATGACCTGACCCGGCCGTACAAGAAGGGCTATGTCCCGGCGGGCGCCATCAACTGGGGCGATGTGGACAACAACAACGCGTTCTATGCCAAACAGATCGTGATGACGCCGAACACGACCATTTCCATCGCGGTGGCGCAGATCGACAAGCACGACCAGTACTACAAGGAGATCATCACCCAGGGCATTCCAGGGGACAACGCCGGCAATCCGGTACCCAGCCTGCTCAGCGTGCCGCTCTGCTTCATTCCCAAGGGTGCCAAGAACGTCGATGGCGCCAAGGATTTCCTGAAATATTTCATCCAGCCGGACAAGCTGAACAACTATCTGAAGCAGGCGCGCGGCCGTTGGGTGCCGGTGATGCCAGCCAGCGTCAAGAACGATCCCTTTTGGACGGACCCCGCCGATCCGCATTGCCCGGTCGCGGTCCGCCAGGCGCTGGTCACGCCGACCGTCTCGTGGTTCCAGATCCGCAATCCGGCCTATGCCGACGTGAACGCCAAGCAGATCTGGATGGCGGCGGAGGCGAACATCACACAAAAGGGCTGGACGGCGGAGAAGGCCGCCGACGACGCGCTCGATCAGATCAAGACGATCTTCGAGAAATATACCATTACCTGATGCATGGCCGCCTGCAGGCGGATCGGTGCGCGGCGGGTTGGGGAAATTTTGCTGCGCCGCACGCTCAAAAGTTGCATTCGGTGGCTCGCAAGGCGCAGCGTACAAACATAGGCCGTCCCGCCACGGGACGGTGGCATGGGCGATCGGGTCCGACCTGAGCTGCTTGGCAATGGACCTTCGTCTGCCGGGAAACGCAGGGAGACAGGCCATGACTGTTGCCGCGATCCTGAAGCACAAGGGCTCCGAGGTCATCTCGGTCACGCCGGCGATGCGGCCGAACTGGCGCTCCAGCGGAGTTGCCACCGAGGATGCCATGGTCTCGGGACTGGCGCCAGGCAGCCCGGCGCCGACCGAAATCACGGGATAATCGATCTGCGGCAGCGGCGCAACGGGAAGCTGCGTGTAGGCCAGTGCGCCGGCCAGCAGCAAAGCGGCGGTCAGCAGCGTGGTCGCCACGGGGCGCTCGATGGCTGGGGCGGAGATGT
>PKWQ01000067.1 GCA_003133265.1 Acetobacteraceae bacterium | reverse complement strand
GCCTGCGCGGCGTCCAGCGCAACACGCGCGGAGCCATCGAACATCAATCGTTCCGTCACCTCCAGAGTGCGCGCTCTGGGCACCAGCGGCGGCGTCTTCAGCGTCCGCAGGTCGTACAGGATTGGGCGGTTGGTGCGGCCGATTTCCAATATGTCGCGGAAGCCCTGGGTCACCAGCATCCACACTTCGGAGCCCTTTTTTCCAGGATCGCGTTGGTGCCGATGGTCACGCCGTGACAAAAGCGTTGCACGTTCCCCATGTCGCAGCCAAGAAGATCGAGCGTGGCGAGCACGCCCTCCGTCGGCGCGACCGGCGTGGAGGGCGCCTTGGCATAGGCGAAGGTCCGCGTGACATCGTCATAGACCACGCCGTCGGTGAACGTGCCGCCGACATCGATCCCGATCCAAAGCATCGCCGTGTTTCCGCGGTCTATTTCGGCGCGTCGAGCGTGACTGCGGCGGGCGCTGCGGCGCGCAGCGGATCGGTCAGGAAGAAATTGGACCAATCGACCGGTTTGGTGAGCTTGCCGCTCTGTTTCAATTGCGCCTCGATCTCGCGCATGTGCGCCAGCGAGTCGTTATCCAGCCGCATGCCGTAGTCCACCTTCGCCATCAGCGTCTCGGGCAGGCCGGGATCGAGCTTGAGCAAATGCGCGATCTGCCCCGCCGGCTTGTTCCGCTCCACCCATCCGCGATTCATGTAGACGTAATCGCGCGGCACGATGATGCCGGCGTTGTCACGCAAATTCCTGGTTCCGGGAATGCCCTCGAGCGCGCGTGTGACCCAGGGCTCCCACGCGGCGAACGCATCGATATCGCCCCGCTCGAGCNNTCATTTCCGGCGGTTCGACCTGGACGATCGTGTAATCCTTCGGATCGAGGTGCAGCGTACTAACCAGCGCGAGCCAGAAATTCTGGCTGCTGCTGCCGGAATCAACGCCGATCTTCTTGCCTTTCAGCGCGTCGAACGTATCGACGTGCCGTGCGACCAGGCCATAGAAATGCGGCAGCTGCACGCTTTCGCCGGCCGCGGCCACGTTGGCGTCGAGGTTATGTGCCGGGATGCCCGCGAGTTCAGCGCCCAGCGCGGCCTGGATCTGGTCGCCGATCAGGAACGCGATCATGGCGGAGCCGCTCGGTCCCTGGTTAAGCTGAACGTCGAGGCCGTTGCGTTCGAAAATCCCCGCCTCCTTCGCCACGTAGAATTGCGCGAGCGACGGGTCGACGCCGGTTCCGATGATCATCTTGGTCTTTGGTTGCGCCCAGGCGGAGGAGATCGTCGCGGCAAGGACGAAAGCAAAGACGCGGAATTTCGGTGCCATGAGCTTGCCCCGTAAAACGGCGGTTTACTGGTCGGGATTTTGACTGTTGCAGTCGATCCTGCCATAGGCAAGACCTAATTGGTGCTGTCTCCGGCTGGATTTGCCCCGGCCTTGGCGGTGCTGACGACGGAGCGGAAAGCGACATAGATTTCCGCGCCCCACTCGCAGCGGAACCCGTTGGTCGCCTTGCGGCTAGGCTTCCCGACCTTCTGCTGACAGCGCGGCTTATCCTCACCCGAGCGCCTCGTGTGGTCCCAAGCGCGCCCGCCGTCACCTTCGGACGGCTGCGACCATGGCGCCGATACCGAGCAACCTGAATCTGGACCAGGACAAGACCGAGCACGCGGCGTTGACGGTGAATAGCGGCTCGACGGTGGCGGTTGGTTCGGCCGGGGCGGGCGCGGTGGGCTTCGCGGTGAGCGGGCTGGCCCCAGACGACAACGGCACGGTGGTGTTCAGCGACGGCACGACCAGCGTGGTGGCGACGATCACCGGCGGCACGGCGGTGGCCTCGACGGTCAATTTGTCGGGTCTTGCCGACGACACGACGATCACGGCGTCGCTGTCGGTGAGCGACGCGTCGGGCAATCATTTCACAGCGAGCGCGAGCAACCTGAAACTGGACCGCGATGCCGGCGAGACGGCGGGTCTGACGGTGAATGGCGGCTCGACGGTAGCGGTTGGTTCGGCCGGGGGTGACCGGCAACGGCACCTACACGGTGGCCCTGTCGGCGCTGACGAGTGCGGGAACGGTCAGCGACTCGCTGACCTTCACCGATGCGGCGGGCAACAGCTTCCCGGCGACCGGCAACAGCGTCACGCTTGTCTCGGGGAATGTTCCGGTGCTGGTTGCGGGCTCCTTTACGGCGAGCGCGTCTAAACACGACGTGCTTGGCCTCGTTTCGGACCCGACCATCGGCACGATCACGATCTCGGCGTATGACAACACTAGCGCCACACTCCTCGGCACGACGACGGTCAGTGAGACTGCCACCAATGCGCCCGTGAGTTTTACAATCACCATGGCAAAATTCGCATTCACGAACAACGATGTCATTGTTGTGACGGCATGGGAGTCTACCGGAGGCACTGGCACTGCCACAATCATAGCCCAGGCGCCCGCCGGCGCAGCCGGGAGCTCGATCAATCTAGCACTGGCGCTGACCGATCCCTCGGTGGCTGCCGGCGAATCGGTCACGGTCACCATCGCGGGCGTGCCGGCTGGCTGGAGCCTGAATGCCGGGCCCGATCTCGGCAATGGCACCTGGGTCGAGCAAGGGACCGATCTCGCCGCGTTGGCGATCACGGCGCCCGCCGGTTTCGCCGGGGCGGTGGTGCTCGCGGTCACCGAGCGCTGGACCAACCCGAACGGCAGCGTCGGCAGCATGTTCGTCGCGGACAATGTCGAGGCCTATGCGCCGGGCGCGCCGATCTTCGCGTTGAGCGGCAACGACACGCTGACCGGATCGGGCACGAACGACCTGTTCGTCTTCGCGCAGCCGATAGGCAACGACCGGATCTTCAACTTCAACCCGGCGAGCAGCCAGATCGACCTGGTCGGCTTCGTCGGCATCGCGAACTTTGCCGATCTGCAGGCCAATATCGCGAACGACGCCCAAGGCAACGCGGTGATCACGCTGGGCAGCGGCGAGACGATCATTGTGGCGGGGGTCGATGCGGCCTCGCTCAGCGCCGCCAACTTCCTGTTCAACCAGGAACCGGTGACCAACAATCCGGGGACGATGACGATCGCCGATGGCGCGATGATGCCGATGGGGGGCACCATCGACAACGGTGGCACGATCGCGCTGGCTTCGACGGGTGGCGGGACGGAGCTGGAAATCCAGGCCCGCGGCGTGACGCTACAGGGCGGCGGCCAGCTGGCGCTGTCCGACAACAGCCAGGATCTGGTTACCGGGGGTGGCCAGATCACGCTGCTGAGCAATGTCGACAACACGATCTCCGGCGCCGGCCAGATCGGCGGCGGGCAGCTGGCCCTCGCCAACAATGCGGTCATCGACGCCAGCGGGGCGAACGCGCTGACGATCGACACCGGGGGCAATATCGTTGCCAACTCCGGCACGCTGGAGGCGACCGGCAGCGGCAGGCTGACGGTGAACAGCGCGGTGGCGAACTCGGGCCTGATCTGGGCGGACGGCGGCAACGTCGTCATCGCGGGCGCGGTGAGCGGCGGCGGCAGCGCGGCCGGGACGCTGACGCTGGACCAGTCGGCGGGCTTCTCGGGCACGATCGCCGGCTTTGTCTCCGGCGATGCCATCGATCTCACCGATCTTGGGTTTGGCGTCGGCTCGCTGCTGAGCTATACCGAGAACAGCGCCGGGACGGGCGGAACGCTGGTGGTGAGCGACGCCAGCCAGAGCGCGAGCCTGGCGCTGGTGGGACAGTATGCGCAGTCCGACTTCCAGATGCTGGGAGACGCCACAGGAGGGACGCTGATCCATCACACGTAACAGCGACGGCGCTGGAACGTCCGGAGCGCGTGAGCAGGATAGCAAGACGACATGAATGATGGGGGCATAAGCCCAGCTGCCGCCGATCCGGGTCTGAGCGCGCGGGCGCCGCGCAAGGGCCGGGTGGAAGGGACAGCCGGGCTGTTGCAAGCGGCGATCGATGCGCATCGCGCCGGCGACCTCGACACGGCCGAGCGCCTCTACCGTCAGGTGCTCGCGCGGCAGCCCAAGGACGCCATCGCGCTCAACGATCTCGGCATCGTGCTTGTTCAGCGCGGCGGGAACGAACGCGGGGAAGAGTTGATCCGCGCGGCGATTGCGGCGAAACCGGATTACGCCGAGGCGCATGCCAATCTCGGCAGCCTGCTCCGGGCAAGAGACGAGGTCGATGCCGCGATCGCCGCATTCGAGCATGCGGTCGAGGCCAAGCCCGATTATGCCGAGGCCCATTTCAGCCTTGCTCTCTGTTTCGAGAAGAAAGGCAGCACCGACGCGGCGATTGCGGCGCTCGATCAGGCGATCGCGGGCAAGCCGGCTAATCCGGACTGGCATTTCCATCGCGCCAACGTTCTGAAATCCAAGGGCCGGCTCGACGAGGCGATCGCGGCCTATCGCGAGGCCACGGCCTTGAAACCGGATTTCGCCGACGCGTATGCGAATTTGGGTCTGGCTCTCGCGGAAACGGACGCGCTCGACGAAGCCATCACCGCCTACCGGCGCGCCATCGAGCTCAAGCCCGAGCACTGGATGGCGCATGCCAATCTTGGCAACGTGCTGGTTGATAACGGCGAAGTCGATGCAGCCGTCGCGGCGTATCGGCGGGCTATCGCCATCGCTCCCGAACGGCCGCACGCGCAGTTCGCGTTGTCGCTGGCCTTGCTGCTGAGGGGCGATCTCGCCGAGGCCTGGGACGGCTACGAGTGGCGCTGGAAGGGAGCGGTCGAGAAGATCAAGCCGCGCGACATGCCGAAGCCGCAATGGCAGGGCGAGGAACTCTCGGGCAAGACCTTGCTGCTGCATGTCGAGCAGGGGCTGGGCGACACGCTGCAATTCGTGCGCTTCATTCCGAGTCTTGCCGCGCGCGGTGCCCGGGTGGTGCTGGAGGCGCCGCCCCCGCTGCTGACGCTTGTGCGCATGGCCGGCCTGGCGGAGACCGTGGTCGCCGCCGGCACCGAACTGCCCGAGTTCGACTTTCACCTGCCGCTGTTGAGCCTCCCGTCGGTGATCGGGCTGACCGAGGATACCATTCCGGCCGATGTTCCCTATCTCGTCGCCGATCCGGCGCGCGTGGCGCTCTGGCACGAGCGTTTGCCGAAGGACGGCTTCAGGGTGGGGGTGGTCTGGCAGGGGTTTCCGAACGCCGGCATCGACAAGGGTCGCTCGGTCCCGCTGCGTTGTTTCGCGTCGATCGCCGCCGTGCCGGGGGTAAGGCTGATCAGCCTGCAGAAAAACTACGGCCTCGATCAGCTCGACGCCTTGCTGGAGAACATGCGGGTCGAAACGCTCGGCCCGGACTTCGATGCCGGAGCCGATGCTTTTCTCGACACGGCCGCGGTGATGGCCAATCTCGATCTCGTTATCACCTCCGACACTTCGGTGGCGCATCTGGCGGGGGCGCTCGGCCGGCCAGTGTGGATCGTGCTGAAATCCAACCCGGATTGGCGTTGGCGGTTGGGGCGCGAGGACAGCCCTTGGTACCCAACCGTACGGCTGTTCCGCCAGTTCCGGCGCGGCGATTGGCACCCGGTCTTCGACGATATGGCGCAGGAGCTGGCCCGCGCCGTCTACCGGACCAACGACGAGCGTGCGCTATTGAAGCGCAAGATCAACGAGCTGACAGGATCGGGCATCGTCGAGGTGAAGTCTTACGCTCACTACGTGGGTTCGTAGTGGAAATCTGACCCTCCAGCCTGGAGTGCGCCCCTCCGGACCGGCGCTGGTGTGAGCCGCGCAAGTTACCGCTCGTCAGGGTACCGCAACGCGAGCAGTTCCTTGACCGATTCCGGCGAACAGGATGCCAGGTTCGGTTCTGTGCGTAAGCTCGCCCGGAGTCGCTGAAGCAGCCCGGCAAACCCCGATCTCACCCACAGCGATACCCTTGGCTCTGTCGCTTCATAGTCGCGGTAGTTCAAGCCAGATGCATCGCCGGCGGTAAATTCCCGATCGCTTGTTATAATCACGCGGAGCCTCCGCGTGACGCGGTGGAAGGGGGTAAGTGACCGTTGGTGAAGATGCGCGCGCGCATGATGTTAGATACACACCGGCTGGGGTGGCGGGTCATCCGTCTGGAAGAAGACCATGCGTGCGCGGGCGCCGTCGGCGCTGTGACGTAGGTCACAGGAACCGACATTTCCCGGATAGCCGGCGATTCGATCTTGCGAGGCAGCAATGTGTCCATCCCAAGGGGCGCGCCCAAGCCTGGGGGCCGACGCTGAAATCCCAGTATCGTTCAGTTTGACGACGAACAGGCCGGATCCGTTACGATAAACGGCAGTTTGACTTGAATCAATGCCGTGATCCGCAAGCATTGCTGTATTTATATGTCAGTGTTGCGTGCGACGCTGGAAGCGGCGTACGCGGCCAAAGCTCCTTTTAGGCCGGACGTAGGGTCCGGGCCTATTGCCGGGAGAGCCCGATGCAGTACATCGCATATCTGCGCGAGCAGGCGGCTTACTACCACGAGCTTGCGGCCAACTGCGCCAAGGTCGCAAAACCCGAAGAAGCCACCGAATACGAGGATCTGGCGGAGACCTGCGAAGAGGTCGCCGCCGACATCGAGGACCACCTGCCGGCCGGCTAACCCGGCCAGCGCGGCGCCGGCTACCGGAACGCTTCGGCGCGCTTCAGCAACTCCTCGAGTCCCGGCTCCTTGGGATTGCGCGGCTTGCCGGGGTGGATGACGGACACCTGGCAGCTTTCGGCGGCCTCGACCAGTTGGCGGTAGGTGCCGGCGGCCAGATCCGCGATGTAGGCCTGCTTGTCCTTGTTGTAGGCGAACATCTTGTCGTTGATCTGGGTACACTCGTTGCAGGTGCTGCAACGCGCGGTCACGATATAGGACTCATCCGGCGAACGCTCGGGTTCGGCAGCCGCCGGTTCGGCCACGGCCATCTCGGCCGCTGGGGCCGACGCGCCCGCCGGCGCCGACGTCTCCGCGACCACGACCGTGGGGGCGGCGGCGATTTCGCGCTGCTGCTCCTCCTCCTCCCACGCCGCCCGTTCACGGGCGAGCAGACCCTCGGCATGCGAATTGCGGATGCCCCCAAGCTCGCGCAGGCTGCGCCACATCGCGCCGACCCGCCGCGCCTCGCGGATCACAATGTCGTCGGCCATCACCTTTTGCAGCCGGTTATCGGCGTCGACCATCGGCAGATAAGGGACAGTGCCGGCGGCCGGGTCCGTGCCACGCGCGATGGCCTCGGACGCGGCCACCATCTGCCCGTTCCAGACCGCACGCGGAACCCGCGCGAAATGCGCGGCGAAGCGCCGGTCGCAGGCCAGGAAGTCGGCCGCCGTGAAGGCGACGGTCTCGGCGAGGCACTGGTGGTGCTCGTCCTCGTAGGCGAGGGGATGCACCGGCCAGTCCTGCTCGGGCTGCGGGTTGCCCGCCAGGTTGAAGCGGGCGGCCCAGTCCGGCCCTGCCGACGGGTCGTGGACGAAGGCCGGAAAGGCGCGCGATTCCATCGCCGCCGCGCCGACCAGATAGGGCGGGATGTCGCCGGCGTGCCCGCTCGCGCCAGAGAACACCGAGAACAGCGCCGGGCCAGGACAGGCGAGCCCGGCGAACAGCCGCTCGCGCAAGCGCGGCAGGTTCGAGGCGCTGGACTGCAACACGAACGTCTCGCCCAACGCGATCGCGGTACTGGCGAGCGTGCGGCCGGGCAGGCCGAACGAGGCACGCGCGGGATTGTCGGCGAGCGGGGCAAGGATGTCGTCGGTTTGCAGCACGATCTTCAACGGCAGACCGGCCGCGAGCGCATCCAGGATGCGGGCGGATTCTGCCGGGGACAGGGCGTCGGCATCGAGCCGCACCAAATAGTCCGGGAACAACGCCAGCTCGGCCGTGCCCGCGCCGTTGGCGCCGAAGCTGGCGAACACGGCGTCGTGCTTTGCCTCGCGGTACTCGCCTGTCACCTCCAGTTCGGCGATGGCCATCGCCTTGGTCAGCTCCATCAGCCTGGGCAGACGGTCGTGCCAGGCTTCCAGCGCCTGGCTGCAACTGTCGAACACGAAGCCGTATCCAGGCAGCGCCTGCGGCGGCGCGCCGGCTTCCCGCGGCGACGGGTAGAAGCGCTGCGAGCGCAGGACAGAGAGCAGCCAGCGGATCCGCTCGCTGCGGCTGTCCGACAGTAGCGAGGGCACGGAGACGCTGGCCAGCACACGCGACATCGCCGCGAAATCGAATGCCTGCGTCTGTGGCTGGCCGATCGCGGCGCGCAGATTCTCGGGGCTGTGGCCTTCGTTGGAACGGGCGAAGTCGGCTTGCAGGATGTCGGACAGCTTCAGGATAAGCCGTGTCAGATCGGCCCGGAACCGCGCCGCCTTGCGCTGGTGAACCGCTTCCCAGGCGTGGGACAACAGGCGCCCGGGCAGGGCGGCGTCGCAGTCCACCACCTCGCCGTCGGCCGGCAGCTTCGCCCTGAGGCGCGCGAGACTGTCGGCGAAACCCTCGTCGGCGCGCGCGGTGAGGCGCTGCGCCGCCGTCTGCCACAACGCCGAGAAACTGCCACCGCCATCCGCAGCGGCACAGTGGCGCACCTCCCGCTCCATGCGCTCGGCGTGGTGGCGCAGGCGCTCGGCGTTGGTCTCGCCCCCAAGCGCGGCAGTCAGCGCCGCGTCGAACAACTCGGTGAGCGAGCGCACCGCGCCATCGTCGCTGACGCCCGCCAGCAGCACCAGCGGGAAGTCGTAGCGCAGGCCGGCCAGATCGCGGTAGCCGGTGAACAATGCGGGAAGCAGGCCGAGCCCGGCGACGGCATCGAGGCCTTCGCCGGTGCTCTGCCCGGTCAGGTAGAACGTCATCT
>PKWQ01000263.1 GCA_003133265.1 Acetobacteraceae bacterium | reverse complement strand
TCGTCGCCGGCCTCGCCGTCGCGCTGCTGTCGGGCCTGGTCAGCCGCACCACGGTGCTGCGCGAGGACGCCAGCTTCGCCGGCTTCTATCTCGCCTCGCTCGCCGGCGGGGTGCTCATCGTCTCGCTGCGCGGGTCGAATATCGACCTGCTGCATGTCCTGTTCGGCACTATCCTGGCGATCGACACCAACGCGCTGGTGCTGGTCGGGGCGATCGCCTCATCGACCATTCTGGCGCTCGCCATCGTCTACCGCCCGCTGGTGGCGGAGTGCTTCGACCCGGGTTTCATGCGCGCCGTCGGCGGGCGCGGGCCGCTGTATCATCTGCTGTTTCTATTTCTGGTCGTGATCAATCTGGTCGCCGGGTTCCAGGCGCTGGGAACCCTGATGGCGGTCGGGTTGATGATGCTGCCGGCATCGGCCGCCCGGCTGTGGGCCACGACTCTTCCGGTGCTGGCGGCGCTGGCGGGCGCGATCGCCTTTGCCTCGGGGTATATCGGGCTGGTCGCGTCCTATCATTTCGGCGTGGCCTCGGGACCGGCGATCGTGCTGGTCGCCAGCCTTTTCTACGTTGTTTCCATTATCGCCGGCCGTGGCGGCATGGTCCGCCGCTACCTGCCGCGCTCGCATTTCGCCGGCTAGCCATCAGGAGCCCGCCATGATCGCACGGTGTCTTCTCGCCGCATTCGCGGTGATTCTCACGTTGGCCGCGCCGGCCTCGGCGAAGACGCTGGAAGCGGTGGCGAGTTTCACCATACTCGCCGACGTGGTGCATCAGGTCGGCGGCGAGCGCGTGCGTGTCGCCAGTCTGGTCGGGCCGAACGGCGATCCGCACGCCTACGAACCCACGCCCGACGATGCGCGGCGGTTGAAGGCAGCGGACCTGGTCGTCGTCAGCGGCCTGGGCCTGGAGGGCTGGATGGACCGGCTGATCACCGCCTCCGGCTACCGGGGCAAAATCGTGGTCGCCACCACCGGCATCCATACACAGAGCATGCAGGAGGACGGCAAGCGGATCACCGATCCGCATGCCTGGAACAGCGCCCTGAACGGCATCGTCTATGTAAAGAACATCGTCCAGGCACTGTGCGCGGTCGATCCCGACGGGGCGACGATCTACCGGGCCAACGGCGAGCGCTACATCCACGAGCTTCAGGAGCTGGACATCTATACCCGCCAGCAGATCGCCTCCGTCCCGCCGGCAAGGCGCAAGGTGCTGACCAGCCATGACGCGTTGAGCTATTTCGGCGCCGCCTACGGCGTGACCTTCCTCGCCCCGCTCGGCATCTCGACCGAGAGCGAGGCATCGGCGCAGGGCGTGGCCAAGCTGATCCGCCAGATCAAGGCCGAGCAGGTGAAGGCGTATTTCTTCGAGAACTCCAACGATCCGCGTCTGGTGCGCCAGATCGCCAACGCGACCGGCGCCGAGCCGGGCGGTTCGTTGTATGTCGAGGCGCTGTCGCCGCCGGACGGGCCGGCGCCGACCTATGCGGCGCTGTTCCGCTACAACGTCGATGCCCTCGTCGCCGCCATGAAGAAGCACTGAATTTCCCGGGTGGGCGGGGCGACAGCGCTATGGCGTACGATCGAGCGCGGCCTGGCGGAAGGTTTTGGCGAAACGGTCGGAGGTGATCTCGGCCAGCGTGGCGCGTAGCTCGGCCGCATGATCGGCGCCGAACGCGGCCTCGAAGCGTTCTTGCGCCTGTTTCCACAACACCCGGGCTTCGGCAAGCTTTGCCCGTCCGGCCTCGGTCAGCGTGGGCAGCCGGCTACGCTTGTCGTCCGCATTGAGCACGAGCGTAACCAGGCCATCACGTTCGAGCGGCTTGAGGTTATGGGCCAGCGCCGAACGGTCCAGCACCAGGGCTTTCGCGCGACGCGCTGGCGAGCTATCTGCCGGCGTTCTTCGCTGCCGGGGTGGCGTGTCTGCTGGCTGCGGTGGCGGTGGTATCGGTGCGCCGGCGCGCCGAAACCATGGTGGCGGCGGCGGCGGATTAGCAGTTTCACACTCTGACTGGACTCCAGCCCGTCGGCACGACTTGCCCGGGACCACGGCCGTTCCGGCACTGGTCGGGTCTTCGGCGCGCGCGATCGCCCGCGAGATGTTCTAGACGCGGCCGACCAGGCCAGCCATGACCTTACGGATCAGGATCTCCAGGTCCAGCCGCAGCGACCGGTTGGCGATGTAATAAAGATCCAGATCGGCGCCGCGGCCGGCCTTGGCCAGGGAGTCGATGCTGCCCCGCATCCCGTTGATCTGGGCCCAGCCGGTGATGCCGGGCTTGATCCGGTGCCACGCCGCATATTGCCGCACGATGTCGGTGTAGCCCCCTTCTCCCACCAGCATGTTTGCCACATGCGGGCGTGGACCGATCACCGACATCTCGCCCCGCAACACATTGATCAATTGCGGGAGTTCGTCGATCGACGTGCGGCGCAGAAACTTGCCGACAGGGGTAATGCGCTGGATGTTCCTGTATGTTCCCAACGACCCGTCATCGTTGCGGTCCACCGTCATGGTGCGGAATTTGTACATCATGAACGGCTTGCTGTTGAAGCCGACGCGAGCCTGGCGAAACAGGATCGGTCCATTTCCCTCCAGACGGAGGGCGAGCGCCGCCAGCAGCATGATCGGCCCCACCAGCAGCAGGGCGGTTATGGCAACGACATAGTCCTCCATTATCTTGATCGGGCCCTGGCTGCCCTTGAACGGCCGATGCATCACCTGAAGGATCGGCGCATCGATAAAGCCGACCGGCGGTGCGATTTGCGGCCGGAACCCGGTTTTCTCCAACGGCACCACCACGTCGGCGGCGATCTCCTCGCTCGTGGGGCCTGTCCCCACCACCACGCGTCGCCGCAACAGGGCGCGGCGATCCACGATGCGCAACGTCAAACGTAAGACCTGCCGGCCGACCAGCAGCGTGCCGAAGATCAGCACCGCCCAGGCTTCCAGCCAGCTGGGTTGCTCCCAGGCACCCTCGGCAAACGCCCGCAGGATCATCGCGGCGGCAGCCAGGGCCGGCAGACACGCGCGCGGAAGATCGGCCGAGGAACGCCAGAACCTGCCGTAGCGCTCAATCCGATAGGCGCCGGCCCACCGCATACCCCAAACGAACAAGATGGCGATGACAATGCCGGTGGTCGCCGCCTGCAATCCGGTCAGCGGTCGCGGCCTGACGGGCGAAATGGCCCAGAACAATATCGAACTGGCGACGATCAGCCCCCCGTCCAACACCATGACCGAACGATTAATGAGGCCGTGGGTCCATCGAATCGGCGACGCCCTCGGCCGGACGTCCTTCTGGGTCGGGTCAGAGGCGAATGCCCCATTGGATTGTGGCGTAAGCGGAGCTGAACTGTTTTGCAAAAATCCATCCCCTGTTGCTCGACGCCATGCAATGCCCGCGTTCAAACAATGCGAGTCAATCCAGCGGACCGCGGATGGGTCGCAAATGTTCGTGCTTGAGGAACGGCTTTGGCTTGTCGTCAAGGCAACCCGGACGGAGCCACATCATGCTCCGTCCGATCGCCCGGTAGACCGGAAGTCTTAGGTCCAGGTCGTGCCGGAAGCGGCGACTGGCGCCGATTTGCGTGACGCCTTGGGTCCGGGCTTCGCCTTTGCTTTTGCCTTGGCCTTGGAAACCACCGCCGGGGCTTTCTTCGCGGCGGCCTTGGTGGCTGCGGCGACCTTCGGGCCGCGAGCGGCCGGCTTCTTGGCGACCTGCGCCTTGGCCTTGGCTTTCGCGACTTTCGCCTTGTCGCGCGTATTCTTCACCTCATCGCGAATGGCCGCCAGCGCGGCTTTGACCACAGCGGCGCGCTGCGCCTCCGGAATGCCATCGGCCGCGGAGAAGAACGCTTGCGACAGGATCTTGGTTCCGCGCGGCGCGCGGTTGGTAGCGGTTGCTTTGATAGCCATGGTTTCATTTTCCTTATTTTGTACAAACGGCACGTCGGTCGATCGACACCGCCCGGCGGCGCCGTGAGTCATCTGTCACAAAACTCCAGCGAATTTTGTGACAGATGAGCGAGGGCTTCTATACCTCGATGTTCGTAAGTGGAATAACAATCGGCATGGAATTGCGTGGTTTCTTCGCCGCCACGCGCCGATGAAGCGAGAGCGAATGGCTTTGCGGGCTAAACCAGACCAACCCGCGACCGCGCCAGTCGCTCTCGCCGGTTCAGAACACCGGCAGGTTGGGCAGCGGCTTGTGGAACCATTTCTCGTGAATGGCGCTCAGCTCGCCGTTGTTCTTCACGAAGTACACGAAGGTGTTCACCCAGCGCAGCAGGTTGAATTGATCCTTGCGCATGGTGATGCCGTTCGGCTGTTGCAGCAGGGTGAATTTCCGTTCGACATTGGCACCGGGATTTTTGCCGAAGATGTCGTCGCCGGTCAGCCCGGTTTCCGCGATCGCGTCCACCTGGCCGGTGATCAGCGCCTGATAGGTGCTGGGATCGTCGTCGAACCGGGCGATTTTCACCGCGCTGCCCAGGCTCTGCGTCAGAATCACGTCCTGCACCGTGCCGCGCGGCACGCCGACGCGCAGGCCCTTCAGGTCCTCGATCGTGGCAATCTTCTTGTCCTTGCCGGCGAACACCACGTTCTCGATGGCGCTGTAGGGAAGCGAGAACAGCACCTGCTTGGCGCGTTCCGGCGTGATGCCGAAGGTGGCGACGATCAGATCGATCTTGTTGGTGACCAGGTACGGGATGCGGTTCGGGCTGGTTAGCTGGACCAGGTTGACCTTCACGCCGAGATATTTGCCGAGCAGCTTGGCCACATCGACGTCATAGCCATCGGGTTCCTGCTGTGCGTTCAGGACGCCGTATGGCGGCAAATCGACCAGCACGCCGATATTGATCGTACCGCGACTGATGATGTCGTCCACGGACTGCGCAGCGGCCGGCCGCGCCGACGCCAGGCCCAGCAGCAATATTGTCGCGAGCAGGGACTTCAGGATTCGCATCTGGTTGTATCCTCCTTTTAAGTGCGGTTAGCGCCGATACGCCGCGGCGAGCCGTTTTTCCAGCCGAGTGGCCGCCAAGGTCAGCGGCCAGCAAAGCACGAAATAGATCGCCGCCACAGTCCCGAAGATCCAGGGCAATCGCACTTGGAACGCTACAGCCCATTTTGCGACCGTGCGCGGCTTCGCAGCGGGGCAAACTCGGCCACAGGCCCTGAAATTCGATCCTCGACAGGCGCTTGGAGGCTGGAAAAATCCAAGTGCGATTCCCCTGCCCGAAGATCAGGAACGGACGGAATGTCGCGTTGTTCAGCAACTGCCCGGCCCGCGTCAGCTCCACGAAGCCGATGATCGCGGCCAGCGAGGTGCTCTTGATCAAATTCACCGAGAACCCGACCGTGGGCGGGATCGCCACGCGCAACGCCTGCGGCAGCACCACGCGCAACATCAGGGCGCGGTAGCGCAGCCCCAACGCACGCGCCGCTTCGATCTGGCCGGGCGGCACCGCCTGGATGGACCCGCGCCAGATCTCGCCCAGAAACGCGCCGGCGTTCAGACTGAGCCCGAGCGCGGCGGAGAACCATGCGCTGAGCGAGAGGCCGGCGAGATCGGCGCCGAAGAACACCAGAAACAATTGCAGCAGCAGCGGCGTGCCCTGAAACACCCGGATATATCCGATGGCGACCCAGCGTGGCACCCGGCGGACCGAGACCCGCATCAAGGCGATCGCCACGCCGACGATGCCGCCGCCGAGAAAGGCGACCAGCGACAGCATGATGGTCCAGCGCGCCGCCAACAGCAGGAACCCCAGATCGGACAGAGAAAAAACCCGCATCAGCGCGTCGCCTTGCGGCCGAACGCCGCCCGCTCCACGGCGGCGAACGCCATGCTGAACAGCAGCGACAGAATGAAATAGATCCCGGCGGCGACGATGAACGCCTCGAACGCGCGGAAGGTGCGGCCCTGGATGTCCAGCACCGCCGAGGTCAGCTCATCGGCCGAGATCGCCGAGCAGACGCTGGAATTCAGCATCAGCAGGATGAACTGGCTGCCCAATGGTGGCAGCACCACCCGCAACGCCTGCGGCAGCACGATCAGCCGGTAGGTCTGCCAGCGATGCAGGCCCAGCGCGGTCGCCGCCTCGGTCTGGCCCCGGTCGACGCTGACGATGCCGGCGCGCACGATCTCTATCGTGTAGGCGCTGCCGTTCATCACCATGGCGATCAGCGCGCCGGTGTTGGCGTCCAGCCGTATGCCCACCGTCGGCAGCCCGAAGAAGATCATGAAGATCTGCACCAGGAACGGCGTGTTCCGGATAAGTTCCACATACGCCATGACGGCGAATTGCAGCGGCCGCGGCCCGGACGTGCGAGCCACGGCGCCGACGATGGCAATGATCAGGCTGAGCACCATCGACAGCGCCGACAACTGCAACGTCAGCAGGGTGCCCATGAGGAATTCGTCGCGCGCGTTCCACATGTCGCCGAAATGAAAGACGTAGGTCATGTTGTCAGCCGATCTCCCCCCGCGAGCAGTCCCGTATGCTTCAGCCCGTTGCGCACGTTCAAGCTCGCGCCCGGTTATAGCTGATCCCGCTACCCGGGCCCGATGCGGCCGATCAGAACGTCAGAGCCGACCGCAAGCCGAGCACCAGCGCATCATGTCGGATCGAGCCATCGGGATTGAGCACGTATCCGCCGGGATGGAAAATGCGCTGTAGGTCGGGCTGCAACGTCATCCATGGCGTGACCTGTATCTGGTAGCTCAGTTCCAGCACGGCCTCATGATCGCGAATTGGCAACCAGCTGTTGCCGAAGTGTTGCATGTCCTGATCGAGGCTCCGCGCATTGTTGCCGATCAGCGCGAACGCGAAGGCGATGCCCGCCGTATCGTCGCGCCGACCGGGAATCGGGCCTTTGTAGGTCAGCCCGGTATCGCCATAGAACGAGACCAGGTTGCGATCGGCGGGACTGCCGGTAAGACGCGCAAAGGCCGAAAGGCCACCGCCATCCTCGGTCCGATAAAGCGCGGCGTCCGCCACGCCATAGATACCCCAGTTGCCGATGTGGTCGCGGGGCGCGCCGGTTGACGCGGGATTGGCGAGCGAGAGGCCGGCACTGTCGAACCGCTGGTCCTGGAACTGATCCCCGGTGTGGTACCAGCCGCCAAGCTTGTAGGCGGCCGGCGGCCCCTTGGCGTCTTTCGCCTGATTGACGGCATGGCCCAGCTCGGCAATGAGGAAAGACCCGCCCTTGAAGCTGACCACGGTGCCGCTGGGGATGCCGGTGCGGGGGCTGTTCGATCCATCGTGGCCGGTGGGATCGCCGCTGAACATCGCGCCTTGCAGGTAAAAGCCTTCCGGGGCCGGGCTTACCTTCACGCGTATCCCTGGTCCGGACAGCGGAAACGCCGGTCCGCCGCCCGGGAGATCGATCCCGGCCGAGCCGGGCCAGCCGAATGTGCTGTTCATAAAGAGCGCGGCGGTGACGCTGGTGATGAACTCGGCGTCGACGTTCATGATGCCGGCACGGGTCGACAGAACATCGTCGAAGAAGTTCTGTTGCAGCCAAAGGTTGAATAAGCGGGTCGCTGGTGGGACAGCGACGCTGCCGGATGCGCCGAGCTGGTTGCCCACCCAACCCGCCGAGATCGCTGGACCCGACGAAATCGCTGGACCGTGGCCCTGGATCATCGTGGCGCGGAAGCTCGCGCCCCGCCAACCGAGCAGCTTGTCCAGATCGACATCGACTTGCGGCTGGAACAGCCCATCGTACGAGGCGCCGCGTTTCATCCCGCCCCGCACATTGGCGAATACCTCGCCGGTGTAGGTCGCGGTGACAGTGACGCCCCGCGCGACGAGGGTATCGCGCAGACCATCCCAGTTGCCGGTCAGCGTATCGCGCTCCCAGAAGCTTTTCGCGTCTTCCGGGGCGGGTTCGGCGGCCGGGCCGGTTTGCGATTGCTGTTGCGCATACCCTGGCTGATGGAGGGCGATCACCCAAAGCATGGCAGCCATGGCCAAGCCCGGATATCCGATCCGCGGCGGCCTCGCGGTGGATCGTCTCAATTGTCGCAAACAGACCACTCCCCGGGTGCCGCATTCCACCGGTGGAGAGGATAGATCGACCGCCCGCACGATGTCGACTGGGCCCGGCCGGCTGCCCGGCAAGCACCGCCACAAATCGAGAATTCGATCATTGCGTCAAGGAGCTAACGATGGCTTAATATTCGGCAAGAGCACTAATCTGGAGGGTAACGTGGCTGGTTCAACGTGGACGTGGCTTGGCCTGACGAACGATCCTAGCCTGTCCAGCAACTGGACCCCGACGGGCGTCCCGCAGTCGGGCGACATCCTCGTCTTCACCGGCGCCGGTGTGACGCCGCAGTTCCTCGACAACTTGACGAACAAGAGCGGTACGTTCGAACTGAAGAGCAACGGCACCCTCCAGTTCAGCAATGACACCACCGCCGCCAGCAATTCGGGCCTCAACGCCTCAAGCGTGATCGACGCCATCGGCACGCCGACGACGCTGTCGATCGCCGGCCCGTTCACCAATTACGGCACGATCGAGGTAACCGGAACCGTAACCGGCAACAGCCTGGCGATCGCCATCGGCGCCAACGACACGATCACCGGCGACTTCGTCAATTACGGCGAGATTTTGGTCGCTCAGGGCGAGTCGCTGAGCATCTCCGCCACCGGCGGCGCCACCTTTTCCGACCCGGGCACCGTCGTCGTGGCGGGCGGTTCGGCCTCGGTCGATGCCAGCCTGATCGGCCCCGACAATTTCAGCATCAGCGGCGGCGGCTCGCTGGAGCTCAAGAATACGGGTTCGACGGCGTCGCCGAATGTCACCTTCAACGGCGCGGGCACCTTGACGCTCCAGCCGGGTTTTTCCGGCAGTATCAATGGCTTCGCCCTGGGCGACACGATCGACCTGGGCGCGCTGAGCATCGCCACGGTGACGACCGACGGCTATGGCATGTTTACCGCCATCAACAGCGGCGGCACCACGGTGTTCACCGCCTACTCGAATAACGGGCCACTGAACGGCAACGTGCTGACGACCGTGCTGTCCGGTGCCAGCGGCATTGCCGGCGACGTGCAGATAACCCAAGGCGGCACTGGTGACACGGTCATCACCGGGCTGCAGCCCGCGACCTGGCTGTGGATCGGCGGCACCGCCCGGGGCGACACGCCGGGCGCATGGTCGTGGGTCAGCGGCCCCGTCAATGGCTTTAACTCCCCGCAGCAGGGCGATTCCGCGATCGTGACGAACGGCACGATCCTGTTCGGGACCAACCCCCAGCTCACCAGCAACACGATCCATCTCGGCGGGACGGCCGGTACTGTCGCCGCGCTGTCCGGCGTCGGCGACAGCTCGACGACCTTCATGAGTCCGTCGCTCGACCAAAACAGCACGATCACCAGCGCCATGCCGACCGTCGGCACCTTCGTGCCCTCAGGCTCGCTGGAGGCCAGCCTGCTGAGCGCGGGCGGGATGTTCATCAACGAAGGCAAGATCGTCGCGGACGGTGTGGCCGGCAGCAGCTTCACCATTGCCATCTCCAGCGGCGGCACCGTCAACGGCACGTTGCAGCCGGGCTATTTCATCAATTCCAACAAGATAGAGGTCGATACCGGCAATTCGATGACCATTACGGTCGCCGGCACGTCGGAGCTGATTAACGTCGGCGAAATTCTGGTCAACGGCGGCTCGCTGTCGTTCAGCGCCGACACCAACGCGATCGCCGGCGGCTACGCGCCGGGGTCCGGCGTCGTGGTGATCATGCGCGGCGGCACCGTCGAGACCAATGTCGGCTACGCCTCCAATATCACTGGCAGCACACCGGTCTACGCGTTCGGCGACTCTACGGGCAACACGCTGAAGATCGACAATATCGGTTCGTTCGGCGGCGCCATTCTCGGCTTCGGGCAGAACGATACCATCGACCTCGGTACCTTGCTCGCGGTCGGCACGATCGCATATAGCAGCAGCACCGGGATTCTGAAGCTGGAGAATTCCAGCGGGACGGTTCTGGACTCGCTGCTGCTCGGTTCCGGCAATTTCCTGAACGGCACATCTGCCGTCGTCGGCGGTGTTGCCGGCAGGTTCACTGTCGGCACCGGCGTCGATGGCAACACGGTGCTGACCACCTCGGTGCAGAACCATTTTATCACCACCTCCGGCGACTGGCAGACGGGCTCGTGGGTGAACGGTGTGCCGGGCACGCTGGATAGCGTCCTCATTGGGCTCGGCGCCACCAGCCCATTCACATTGACCACAGGGTCCACGGCGGTTTCCGTCGGCGCGCTGACACTGGCCAGCGACAAGGCGCTGCTGGAGATCACCAGCAACACCACGAGCACGGCATACGCAATCCGGGATTTTGGCGGCACGCTCGAGGTGATGAGCGGCCACACGCTGACCGCCTCGGCGTTGAACGTGAACGGCGGCACCACCGTGGTCGATCAGACCGCGCTGCTCGATCTCACCGGGCACGTTGTCTACGGTGGCGTAGGCGCCACCAACGGCACGATCAGCACCAGCAGCGGCAACACGAACGCGGTGCAGGTGGCAAGCGGCGCGCTGCTAGTGAGCGGCGGCACGCTGAATGCCGGGACCGGCCAGGGCGGCACCATCACCGGCGGCAAGATCTATATCGGCTTCGAGGGTAATGGCACGCCGGCCACGATGACGGTGCAGAACAGCGGCACCAATGCCGGCGTGGTCACCGATACCTACGCGCTCGTTGCCTCGGACCCGACCTCGTTCGGCGCCCTGACGCTCAACGGCAATGGCAGCAGCGGCGGCGCGTTGTGGACCGATCAGATCGATCCGAACGATACGGTGACCACCCGCGGCTACATGGATATCGGCTACAACAGCCAGGTCGGCAACGACACCCTCATCGGCAGCAGCGGAAACAACACCCTCTACGGCGGCAGCGGAAACGACAGCATCTATGGCGACGCTGGGACCGCGATGCTGGTGGTGGAGAACGGCGCGACGCTGACCGAGCAGACCTATGCCCGGATCGCCAACACCGTCGACAGCGCGGGCAGCGTCCTGGTGTCCAACGCGCTGTGGAACATCGGGGCTTCCGTGCTCGGCGGCTTCCTGAATGTCGGACAAATCGGCGCCGGCGCGCTCACCGTCAGCCAGGGCGGCACGGTGCAGGTCGACAATGGCACCGGCTCGCTCGTCGTCGGCAGCACCACCCTTCAGAGCAACACGTTCCTCAGCACCAACAACGGCACTACCACCCCCTTCACCGGCAGCGGCATCAATGTCGGCCTCTCGGCCGGCGCCAGAGGCACGCTGACGGTCAGCGGCGCCAATTCGCTCGTTACCGATGCGGCCGGCATCAATGTCGGCAACGCCGGCCAAGGCCTGGTGCAGATCCTCAACGGCGGCACCATCCAACTGACCGGGACCAACGGGATCAACGTCGGCAAGTCCGGCCAGGGCACGCTGGACGTCGAGAGCGGCGGCACGATCCAGATGAACGGCGCCGGCGGCATCGGTGTCGGCCAGACGTTTGGCGCCACCGGCCTCGTCATCGTCAACGGGTCGAACGCCCTGATCAACGAGGGCACCGCTTCCGGCGGCATGGGCGTCGGCCAGGCAGGGACCGGCACGCTGGAGGTTACGAACGGCGGCACCATCTCGCTGAACGGTACCAGCGCCGGTAGCGGCCTGGGCGTCGGCCAGACGTTTGGCGCCACCGGCCTGGTCCTGGTGGCCGGGGGGAACGCGGGGAACGCGCTGCTGTCGGTGAACGGCGTAGCCAGCGGAGTGAACATCGGCCAATACGGCCAGGGCACGCTCGAAGTGCAGGCCGGCGGCACGGTGTCGATCGCCGGGAGCGGCGGCCTGCACATCGGCACCGGTTCCGGCGGCGGCGGCACAGTGACCGTCTCCGGCGTCGGCGCATTGATCACCACGTCCGGCGTCTCGGTCGGGGGCGCGGGAACCGGCAGCCTGACCATCGGCACCGGCGGCACGGTTCAGGCGCAGAGCCTATGGACACGCGGCTCGATCGTCCTCGCCGGCGGCAACTTGGTGGATTTGGGGGCGGCGACCACGTCGGGGACCATCAGCGGCTTCGGCACGTTCACCGGATCACTGACCAACAGCGGCACCGTCATCGCCACCGGCGGCACGCTGGACTTCACCGGCGGTCTCTCTGGCACCGGCGGGATCACCATCGTCGGTGGAGCCGCGCTGCAATCGGAGGGTCTGATCGGCCAGTCGGTGACCTTCGCCACTTCCCCCAGCCCCGAGTTTCTGATCCTTGGCAGCGTGGCGTCCACCAGCAACTTCGCCATCAGCAACTGGCAGTACGGCGACGAGATCGTCTTCACCAACCGCGCATTCACCAACGGCGCAACCGTGACCGACGTGCAGTGGCTGAGCGGCACCCTGGCGGTGACCACCAGTTCCTCCGGCACCTTCGATTTCACCAATGTGGGCCTCGCCGACGCCGGGACCACCCCGATCTTTAACTGGGGGACGAATACGACGGGGGCGAATTTCGTCGAGCTGGTCTCCTGTTTCGCCGCCGGCACGCGGATCGCGACGGAGCGCGGGCCGGTGAAGGTCGAGGACCTCAAGGAAGGCGATCTGGTCCACACGGTGATCGACGGCCGCCCAGCGCCCATCGTCTGGATCGGTCATCGCGAGGTGAATTGTGCGCGCCATCCGCAGCCGAAGACGGTCTGGCCGATGCATGTCAGGGCTAATGCATTCGGTCCCGGCTTGCCGGAGCGAGACCTGACACTCTCGCCCGATCACGCGGTGTATGTGAACGATGTGCTGATCCCGGTGAAGCACCTGGAGAACGGGAGCAGCATCGTGCAGGTGCCGGTAGACCGCGTGACGTACTACCATGTGGAACTGCCGCGGCACGATGTGGTGCTGGCGGAGGGCTTGCCGGCCGAGAGCTATCTGGACGTGGGCGATAAGTCGAACTTCGCGAATGGCGGCGGGCCGGTGGCGCTGTTCCCCGACTTCATCGCTTTGAAATGGGAGGCCGAGGGGTGCGCCCCGCTGGTGATCACCGGGCCGGAATTCGACAGTGTGCGGCAAATGCTGGCGGGATGGGCGGAGAAGGCGGTGGCAACCACGCGGTCGCCCAAGCGGACTCGGCAACGCCACAAACGGGTGTGATTCTTTGACCGATACCCCTTGCCGAGACCGTCGCCGGCAGGCGATTGTCGCCACATGAGCGGTCTGAATTCGCCTCCGGCTACCCAGGTGACAAGCCAGGCTCCGGCGCAGGGCGCAAGCCTGGCCGCGGCGCAACCGATGTCGACCGGTGAGACCGCCGACCAGGCGCTGACGCGCGCGCAAGCCGCGGCGCAGGCAAAGCGGTTCGGCGAAGCCGCTGGCATCTGCAACGACGTGCTCGCCGCAATCCCCGACCAGCCGGCTGCCCTCGCTTTGCTCGGCATCGTCTCGGCGATGGCGGGCGATCCGGAGCGGGGCATCGCGCTGTTGCAGAAGGCCATCCAGCTGCGGCCCGGCAATGCGGCATGGTACGCCCATCTCAGCTCGTGGTGCAGAGTGACCTACCGGATGGAGGAGGCACTGGCGAGCGGCCAGGAATCGGTGCGGCTGGACCCGAACAATCCCGACCACCTGGTGAACATGTCGCTGGTCTTCGTCGATGTGGACGACCGGGAGCGGGCGGCGGTCTGCCTGCTGCGCGCGCTCGGGCTGAAGCACGACCACGCCGATGGGCATCTGGCGTTGGCGCAGACCCTGCTTGCCGCGGGAGATTTCGAGCCCGGCTGGATGGAATACGAGTGGCGTAACCTGACCGAAGCCGGCAAGGCGACGATGCCGGCCACCACCTCGGCGGCCTGGAACGGCATGCATATTCCCAACGGCCGGCTGCTGCTGGTCGGCGATCAGGGCTATGGCGATACGATTCAGTTTGCCCGCTACATCCCGATGGTGGCCGAGCGCTGCCAGGAGATCGTGCTGGGCTGCAGCGCCGAGATGCGGCCGCTGCTGGAGAGCATTCCCGGCGTGAAGCAGTACTGCCATCGCTGGACCGACGTGCCGGGCCATGCCGCGTATGCCCGCCTGTCCAGCCTGCCTTACTTGTTTCACACCACGGAAGATACGATCCCGGCCAAGGTGCCGTATCTGAAGGCCGACCCGGCCCGGGTTGCGTATTGGCGGGAGCGGCTGGCGGCTGAACTCCCTCCCGGTGTCCGCCGCATCGGCCTCGCCTGGTCCGGCCGACCCACCCACCCGAACAACCGGCGGCGTTCGCTGTCGCTCTCGCGCCTGGTGCCTTTGGCCAGCGCGGGGCCGGCGGTGTTCGTGTCGCTCCAGAAGCCGATACCGCCCGATGACATGGACCTTTTGCCATTGTTCCCAGGCATGACCGACTCCGCGCCGGATTTCGGTGAAACCGCGGCGTTGATGGAAAATCTCGATCTGATCATCACGGTGGACACCGCGATGGGCCATCTGGCCGGGGCGCTGGCCAGGCCGGTGTGGATCATGCTCTCGAAGGCGGCCGACTGGCGCTGGCTGCTGGAGCGGACCGACAGCCCATGGTACCCGACCGCGCGCTTGTTCCGTCAGGACAAGCCGGGCGCCTGGGACGAAGTGATCCTTCGCCTGCGCGATGCGTTGGCCGAGGAACTCGCCAGCGGCACCAAGCCGCTAGTCTCCGCCGAGGCCGCGGCCGACTGAACTCGTCGCTACCGCGCGGAAATCCACTCCACGCCGCCGAACGCTATCGTGAAGGATGGACGATACTTTGTTATAAACATTGCTTTGTTTCGTTCGTTTCCGCCAGACAAATGAAAAATCCAGGTCAAGTTGTTTCAATTGTGGACAATAGAACCCGAAACGGAATAGCTTAAGAAACCGTTAGCGCATGCGGTCGACCACCGCCGTCGCCGACGGGTGGGAGCGATCATGGGGTTCTACCACAGGTTGCTGCAAACCGTCTCCCGGCAAGCGCTCCTCGGACAGAATTCCGACGGCGGCGGCAGCGGCGATGCCGGTTTTTCCGCCCCCCTTCGTCCCCGCAGGTCTCACCCCAATCGCTCCGACCGGCTGCTGCGCACACCGCTCGTGTTCGAGACGCTGGAGCCGCGCGTCCTGTTGTCGGCCGACCCGCTCACCCTGGCCACGCAGAACGCGCTGCTCGCCGGCCTTCAGAGCTTCGAGAGCTGGACCGCCAACCAGCTCAATCAGGCGGCGCAACTCGCGCAGCAACTTCCGGTTGTCAGCACATCGGTCGGCGATCTGGTCGATCTGCCGGCGCAGATCCAGACGCATCTGGTGCAGCCGGCACAGGCGTATTTCACCTCCACGGGCGCGGCCTCGACGTATGAGGGCCTCGCCGCGGCGCTCAATGCCGACCCGGCGGAGGCCGGAACGGTGCTCGGCCAGTTCGCGCAGGGCGAGTACCTGATTACGCTCACCGCGTTTCAGACCAGCACGCCGATCACCGCGCCGCTCAACCTCACCGAGGACAGCGCCGGGATCAGCTTGCAGATCGCCACGCCCCCCCCGCTGTCCGGGCAGGCGACCGTGTCGATGGCGCTGACCTTCGGCTTCGACACCGGCAGCGTGACCGGCGCCACGCCGGGCTTCTTCATCCAGCCGACGACGATCACCGAGGGCGTGGCCCTGGCGGCGGCCAGCTTCGGCAGCGCGGCGACGCTCGGCGCGGCCGATGCCACGATCGCCGGCGGCACTGCCGCGGTCAGTGCCACCGCGACGGTGCAGCTGAAGGACCCGATCGCCGGCGATACCAACAACTACATCACCCCAGCCGAGTTCATCGCCACGCCATTGGCGTCCCTGGTCACGACCGGCCTCTCCGGCACCGCGAGCCTGACCCTGCCGATCAGCTCCAGCCTGGTGGCGGGTGGCCCGCAATCGCTGCAGCTCAACTGGTCCGGCAATCTCGCCGCCGTCGGCAGCTCCAATCTGGGCAGCCTCGGCGCCTGGGCGCAGCTCGACACGATCTCGCCGGCGCTGGTTCGCCAGGCGGTTGCCGCGTTGCCCGGGCTGATCCAGTCGGCGGCGGGCAGCGCCGGCTTTGGCGCGAGCGTGCCGGTGCTCGGGCAGGACCTCGGCCAACTGTTCAATTTCGGTACGGAATTCTCCGACGCGGCGAGCGCGGTATCCAGCGCCACTTCGCTTACTCAGGTGGCGACCGCGCTTCAGGCGCATCTCGGCGGTACCGTGACGTTCACCGTCAACACCGCCAACAACGAACTCGACATGCTGGTGACAGCCAGCAAGACATTCGACACCACGGTGCCGTATGCGATCGACACGCAGGTGGGCGGCGCCAACCTGGCGCTGAACGGCACCCTGCACGCGACCGGGACGGCGAGCGCCACCCTCAACCTGGGCCTGTCCTTCGATACGTCGAAGACCGACAGCAATCGCCTGATGCTGATCGAAAGCGGCAGTACGCTCGGCTTGGCTTTCGATGCTGTCACCGCGTCGCCGATCACGGCGACGGCGGCACTCGGGCTGATCCGCGTGCAGGTGAACGGCGGCAGCATCGCGGTCGGCGCGGCGAACGGCAGCGCCGCCGATCCGACCCAGCCGGCCACCGCGACGGTCGGTTTCGTCAACACCGGCGGCGGGCGGGTGACGCTGGCGCAACTGACGGCGAACCCGACCGCCGCGCTCGCCGCACCCGTTTATACCGGGGCGATCCAGGCGACGCTGCCGCTGGTCGGCGCGGATGGCGTGTCCACCGCGCCGGTCGGCATCACCTGGTACCTGAACCAGGCCGCCAGCAGCAATAACCCGCAAGTCACCGGCAGTTCGCAGGCGGCCGCCCTGAACGTCGCGCCGAGCAGCTTGCTGACCGCCGCGCAGATCGGCGCGTCCGCCTCGGCCGGGCTGCAATTGCTTGGCGAATGGGCGACCACGGTCTCCAACGCCGCGGGCCAGACCGGCGCGTTCGCGACAACCCTGCCGTTGCTCGGCGCGGATCTGAGCCAGCTCAGCGGGCTGCCCACCGTACTCAGCGCCATCGCCAGCGCGATACAATCCTATGCGGTCGCGGGCGCCAGCACCGGCGGCTTCGCGTCGGCGATCAACAGCGCGTTGGCTACGTTCGATGCCGTCAACCCGGGCTTCACGCTCACCGCCGATCCGACCCAGCTTTATGCCGGGCTGATCCCGGCGGTGAATGCGACAGCGGCGGAAAGCTTCGGGCTGACCCCCGGCACGGACCTGCTGCTGTTCAACCTCGCCTTGACGGCGTCGTATGCCGGCAACCAGGCGATCGCCCTCGCCGGCGGTTCGGCCGCCGACAACGTGACGTTCTCCAGTAGCGTGCCCTACACCAGCACACTGAAGCTCGGCCTGACCTTCGGCGTCACGCTGACGCAGAATCTGGGGCCGGCGGATGCGACGTTCGTCCGGCTGAACCAGCTCGACGCGCAGGTGAACGTGGCGGCGACCGGCCTCAGTTTCGCGGCCAGCGTCGGGGTGCTCGGCGCGCAGGTGGCGAGCGGCGCGATTGCGCTCAACGCACAGGCTGGCGCGGTGCTGCCGGGTGGCGGCACCGATGGCCCGCAGCCGCAGACGATCAGCCAGATCATCGGCACCAACGTTACCGGTTTGCTGAGCGTCGTGGCCGAGGCATCGACGTTTTCCGCCACCCTGCCGGTGACGTCGAGCTTCGGCAATCTTGCCTCCGCGTCGGCGTCGATCGTGCTGGTCGGCGATCCACTCAGCGGCGCGGCGCCTTCGGTCACGATCACCGGCTACAACGCCACCAACTTCAACGCCTTCGCCAACCTGACGCCGACCGACCTGCTCGGCGCGCTGGATGCCATCGGCTCGACGTTGACCGGGATCGGCAATTCGAGCCTGCTCGCGGCGCAGGTGCCGCTGACCAGCCTGACTGTCGGCAAGGCCGCCGATTTCGGTGCGGTTTACGCCAGCGACGTGACCGGCCCGCTGAGCGACAGCAAGGGCAACCCCAACTTCACCAGCCTCCAGCAGTTCGTCCAGGAGCTCGATGCGCTGTCCGGTCTCAGCGCCGTCACCACCAGCTACACGTCAGGCAGCAACCAGCTCAATGTCGCCTTCACGCTGGCCGAGATTTTCGCGGCCACGCCGGCCACATTCAACTATGACCTGACCGCCTCGGCCGGTACGATCCTCGGCGATCTGTCCAATGTCGCGGCCACCACGGCGTCGCTGTCGGTCAGCGGCACGGGCACGGTCTCCGTCGCGTTCGGCTTCAACCTGTCGCCATCCGCCGTGCAGGTGCAGGGGGGAACGGTGCTGCCGGCGAATGGCGTGCTGCCGGCCGGCGCGGACGCGCATTTCAATCTGTCGCTGTCCGCCCAGGGCAGCAACCCGACGGTCGTGCCGGTCACGGTCAGCGCCGCCGCGACGCAGGGCAACACCACCGTTGCGAACCTCGTCGCCGACATCAATGCGGCACTGCAAAAGGCACTGGAGGCCGCCGGCCTCGGTGCAAATCTGGTGACGGCAAGCAGCAACTACATCTCCGGCGGCCAGGCATTGGTATTGAGCCTGACGGCGGGCGCCTTCACCTCGCTGAACGTGATTTCCACGCCGCAAGACCCAGCGGTGTACGGGCTCGGTCTGGCGCCCGCGAACACGCCGACGGCGACGCTGCTCGGCACCGCTGCCCTGCCAAGCAATGGCAGGCTGTCCGCCGATGCCACGTTCACCGTGACAGCGGATGGCGGCACCGCGACGCCGATCACGATCACCGCCGCCTCGACATCGGGCAACAGCAACCAACAGCAATTGCTGGCGCAGGTGCAGACCGCGCTGACGCCGCTGAACACCGCGCTCAAGGCCGCCGGCCACACGCCCATAGCGATCACCCTGACCAGTTCGAACATTCTGTCGTTCGCGATCTCCGGCTATGGCAGTACGTTGCAGATCTCCGCTCCATCGGCGGCGCAGATCGGCCTCGGACTGTCGGCGATGCAGTCGGGCGAGGCCGGCGCACCTCTGGTCTCGGTCGAGGCCTCCGTCGCCGCGGTGCCGTCCAACTTCATTCTTGCCAGCGATCAGACGTTCTCGATCACCGTGGATGGGCGATCGACATTCCCGGTGACCGTCACCGCGGCCTCGACCGCCGCGAACACGACGGCGCAGAACCTGACGGACGAGATCACCAAGGCGCTGAAGGCGGTGAATGCCGACCTCGCGGGCGCCGGGCTGCCGGGCGTGCTGGCGCAGATCGACAGCAATGGACGCCTGCTGTTCACCACCAACGGATCGGCATCCTCGATCGTCGTGCAGGCCGCCGCCGGCAACCAGCTCGGCATCGGGACCAACGATATCAGCGCCGCGCCGACGCTGGCGCTGGTCGGCTCGCAGAACTTCGCCAATCAGGTCAGCCTGACCACGCTGCAACTCGGCGCCACCCTGGCACTGACCGGGAACCTGAGCGGCACCGCGCGGTTCGGCATCGTCGATATCGGGTTCGGCCCGGCCACCGTAGCGATCGACCCGACCGTTGCGCTGTCGCTGAGCGGGACCGTGTTGCTGAACAGCCTGCTCGCCAATCCCGCCGCCATCGCGTCGTACTTCCCGTCCGGCGCCACACTGGGCGGCACCGCGTCGCTGAATCTGCTGGTTTCGGTGCCCGGCACGCTGGGCACCGAGCTTGGTCTCGACTCCCAGGCGGCGCTGACCCTGAATGCGTCCAACATCTTCCAGCTCGGGTCGTGGACGGCAGACGCGACGCATCTGGAAGGCCTCGCCAGCCTGCAAAACTTCTCCTTCGCCAATGCCAAGGCCGCGATAACGCAACTCGGCAGCTTCGTCAGCGCCTTCGCGTCGAATGGGCTGCTCGGTGAGAAGGTGCCGCTGATCGACGTTTCGCTCGGCAGCGCGCTTGGCATCACCCAGGACTTCACCAGCCTCGCCGCGGACATGCAGCCGGGCATCAATTTCACGCTGGATCAGCTTCAGGCAACGCTGGATGCCGCGATCGACGAGGCGTTCGGGATATCCACCACCGGGAGCTACGTCACACTCGCTCTGTCCAACGGCATCCTGAAGCTGGGCCTGTCGTTCGCGCCAACGCTTGCATCGACCAGCCTGCCGATGAATTTCGACCTGACGGCGCTGCATGTATCGGGTGGGGCGAATCTCCCCGGCGTTACCGACTTCACCGGCAGCAATGTGACGGTGGCGCCAAGCGCCAGCTTCAATCTGGTGCTCGACATCGACCTGACGAACCCGGCAAGTCCGGTCGTCGATCTCAACTCGGCCACCACGCTCATCCTCGGATTGCTGATCAGCGATCCCGGACTGGCCTCGGCCAATCTGTCGATGGGACCGATGGGGCTGTTCATTACCGGCGGCTCCCTGGCATTGAGCGCGATGGGAAATGCGTCGCAGCCGGCAAGTTTCAGCATCAGCCTGAGCAATGCCCAGCCGCGCTACAATCTGCAAAACCTGACCAACGGCTCCAGCGGCTGGTTCGGCGGCAGCAGCCCGATCAATGCGACGATCAACGGGCAGGTGACGGTCAGCCTGCCGATCGCCGGCCCGACAGTGTCCAACGCGCTCGGCACGCTCAGTCTCAGCATCCCCGATCTTGGTCATTTCGCCAGCGACCTGTTGCTCAACCAGGGCAATCTCACCAACGACATCACCTTCTCGGCGCCCAACCTTTCCAGCATCTTCAGCAGCATCGATCTGCTGGGCAACGACAAGGGGATCATTGGCGCGCTGGATACCTATCTCGGCACGCTGCAATCGCTGCTGAACAGCAAGCTGTTCGGGCTGGATATCCCGCTGGTCGGCAACGCGCTTCAGTCGGCCGGAAATTTCATCGGTCAGCTCAAGAGCGAGATCGATGCGATGGGCGCGGCGGCAGGCTTCAAGCCGGTGCAGGACGCGCTGTTCGCGGCACTTGGGCCGAGCGGCGCGAACCTGCTGCCGGCGGGCAGCAGCGAAATGACCGCCGTACAGATACAGTTCGACACCGGGTCGGGCTTCACGACCTACAACGGCAGCAATGCGCCATCCGCCCAGTCGATCCAGAACATCCAGTTTATTATCAACCTCGGCGGCACATACGCCCCGAGCGTGCCGATCAACTTCAATCTCGGCCTGCCGGGTCTGGGCCTGTCGGTCAACAACGGCGCGATCAACGTCAGCCTGCTATGGACCCTGGCGCTCGATTTTGGCATCAGTCGCAGTTCCGGTCTGTATATCAAGACGGCGGGCACCGGCAACGATCTGTCGGTCGAGATGAAGGCCGCGCTGTCCACCGGCGCCCAGTTGACGGCGCAGCTTGGCTTCCTCGCCGTGACGGCGACGCAGCCGGACCCGACCAAGGTCGATCCGATAACGGGCGTCCTGGCGCTGGCGACGCAGGCCGATCTGAAGTTCGCCGGCGGCTTCACCGGCGGGGCGCAGACGGTCACGGTGGGTTCGCTGGGCTCCAGCAGCCTGCCGGGTATCAGTGCGACGTTCTCCGGCAGCGCGTCGGTCGACCTCGATCTGGCGCTTGGGTTCGACATCACCGGCGGCGCGGTCGACAAGGCCTATCCGAACTTCGTGGCCCAGCTTCTGATCGGAGGAGCGGGCCAGACACCATGGACGTTCAGCGGCAGCAGCCTCAATGCCACCGTCGCGCCGAACGTTGCGCTGAACGGCATATCGCTCGATTTTGGCTCCTTCCTGAACAACTATCTCGGCTCCGTGCTTGGGCCGGTTGTCAGCGTGCTGAAGCCGATCGAGCCGATCCTGAGCTTCCTCAATACCCAAGTGCCTATCGTCAATGAAAGCCTGCTTGCCGCCGTCGTGCAGATTTTCGGCGGCGACGCGAAGAACGTTTCGGAATTCTTCCAGTTCCTCCAGGGAATCACCCAGTTCGCCAGCGACTTCAGCGGCGGCGGCGGCAGCCCGCTGATGGTGAGTCTGGGCAGCTTCAATCTCGATTCGTTCGATCTGCGGCAAGCGCCCGGCAGCGGCGGCAGCGCCATCCCCGATACCAGCAGCGGTGGGGGATACAGCCAGCTGGTCAGCGACATGCAAAACAGCGTCGGCGATCTGGCCTTCGCCACGCAAAGCGCGATCGACAATCAAGCCAACAGCGCCAACTCGACCTTCGCGTCGGATATGACGTCCGTCGGCGCTGGCGCCATCACCTTCCCGATTCTCGACAATCCGATGAGCCTGGTGGGCCTGATGTTCGGCCAGCAGGTGACGCTGGTGCATATTCAGGCGCCGGAGTTGATTGCGACCGCGAACTTCCAGGTCGACATCCCGGTCTATCCGTTCATCACCGCCAACCTTATTGCGAAGGTCGGCATCGATGTACGGTTCGCCGCCGGCTATGACACCTACGGCCTGGTGCAGGCCGCGGCCGACATCAGGATCGGCAACAGTTCCGCCATTGCCGGAGATTTGGCGGCCGGATTCTTCATCGACGACACCAAGCAGTCGGACGGACTGCCGGCCACGTATGTCGGCATCCTGGGGGGGGTTGCCGTAGGGGCCAGCGTCGGTCTCGGCGGGCTGCTGAGCGCGGGCGTCAGCGGTGGCATAACGTTGGGCATCGGCGTCTCGCTGAAGGACTCCGCGCCTGCTGATTACGGCACCGCCGCCTACCACAAGGCGAACGACGGCGACGGCAAAACCCGGATTGGCGAGTTCACTGCCTGGATTTCGGAATTCGGCAATCCGCTGTGCGCGTTCAATCTGGATGGCTCGGTCAATTTCGAGCTTGACGCCACGGAATCGGTTCTGTTCGCGACCTTCACGCAGACGCTGGTCAGCGTCACGCTGTTCGATTTCACTGCGAACGCCAACTGCTTCGATACGGCGGAGCTGCTGGGATCCCAGGATGCGAATGGCGTCGTCACGCTCTTCACCGGGCCGCTCTGGAAAAATCGCGGTGTCTGGGAACCGCTCCCTACGTACGGGGGCGGCACATATACCGGCGCATCGCCGCCCGTCGGCTATTATCAGGTCAAGGGACCGACGCAGGAAGGCGGCGACAATTTCGCGATAACCGAGCGCGGGCCGGGCGACATCATCGTGACGGCCGGCGACGGCAGCAGCGAGGAATTCAAGAACGTCACCGGCATCTACTCGACACTTGGGGTCGACGCACTCGGGGTCGGCAAGAACTTGCTGAATATCGGCGGCGCGCTGACCGAGGCGGACGGCACCACGACGGTGAACGAGACGATCATCGGTGGCACGGGCGCCGACACGATCATTGCGGGTGGCGGCAACGACCGGATCGAGGGCGGCGGCGGCGCCGACCAGATTCAGGCGGGCGTCGGGACCGATACGATCTATGGCGGCACGCCGAACAGCCTCGGCGTCGGGGCTGGCTCCACGATCACCGGCGGAAGCCTGGGTCATAACCTGATCTACGGCACCAGCGGCGCCGACGTCATCAATGTGCCCGGCGCCGACAACACCGTCTTCGGCGGCACCAGCGAGAACATCAAGGCCGGACCCTCCGTCATCAACGGTGTTGGCGGCGGCGACCTGCTGGTGGGCGGTTCCGGCAACGACATCATCGAGGGCGGCAACGGCAGCACCATCGTCGGCGGCGGCGGCAACAACCTGCTGGTCGGCGGCAGCGGCGCCAACCTGATCTACGGCGGAGTCAAGGCGTCCTACGAGAATGCCGAGGCATTGACGCTGGCCAACCAGGCGGCGATCCTGTTTGGCCAGCCGGCAACCAACGGCCAGAACGTGATCTTCGCGGGGGCCCCGAGCCTCGCGCTGCTGCTAAAATACGGCAACGAGCATGAGGCCTTGGCGATCGGCCTGCCGGTTGACGGTTTGCCGGGCGGTCAGCCAGCCGGCGGCGATGGCAACGATACCGTCTATGCCGGGCCGAACGGCGACCAGATCTTCGGCGGCGGGGCAAACAACATCCTCTATGGCAGCACCGGCCCGGATACCATCGTTGGCGGCCCAGGCTTCGATACCATCCTGGGCGGCGGCGGCAACGAGCTTATCGAGGGTCGCGGAACCGAGACGATCAATGGCGGCACTGGCAACGATACGATCTATGGCGGCCCGGGCAGCAGCACGATCTACGGCAATAGCGGAAACGACTACATCCAGGGCGGTAACGGCGGCAATACAATCTACGGCGGCACCGGCAGCAGCACGATCCTTGGCGGCAATGGTGCCGACACCATTGTCGGAGGCAGCGGCAACGATTCGATCCGCGGCCAGGGCGGCAACGACACCATCATCGGCGGCAGCGGAAACGACATCATCTATGGCGACGCTGGGGCCGATACGATCTACGGCGGCACCGGCCGCGACACGATCAGCGGCAACGACGGCAACGACACCATCCTCGGCGGCACCAACAACGATATCATCTACGGCGGCCACGGCGCCAACACGCTGTTCGGCGGCCAGGGGGCCGACTTTATCAGCGCGGTCGGCGGCAACAACGGTTCGGTGTTCGGCGGCAGTGGCAACACGACGATCTATGGCGGCGGCAACAATGACACGCTGGCCGGCGGCGAGGGCAACG
>PKWQ01000219.1 GCA_003133265.1 Acetobacteraceae bacterium | reverse complement strand
CTCCACAACGAGAAAGGGCAGAAGCGCCCACAGAGCGCTCGAACAAATGTCGGCGGCGCCGTGCCCCAAGGTGAGCGTGAGCAGCGCCGAGCCGGCGCGGGGCCGCGCGCTCGCGGTGACGTTCATGGGGCAGGCAGATGAAGCGCCCAGATCCTGGACAGCAGCTCCTTCGGCCACCCGACCCGCGTATTCACCACCTGTCGCCTCACAATGTTATGACCCTACCACCGCGATCAGGGCTCGATCGTCCTGAGTGCCAAGCACAGAACCTCTCCCACCGCGCCCCAATCTCGACGGCCCGCGCTGGTCAGTGTCGACCATCGTCTGGCCGCAGCCCTTCCTCGCCGCCTGCACTTCGCCGTCACTCACACGAGAACCGGCTCTCCCACTATCATGGAAAGTGTCATAGAAAGTGGACCAACGAATGGGATCACGTCATTGGAGCTCGTGGGATTGTCGCAGGCGGCTGGCAGCATCCACCGTTGCGAAGGTGCTGGCGCGGCTCGAGCAGCAACCACCAGCGAGCTTCGCCCAACGACCGGAGGGGCGATGATGCTCGCTGGTTCCGACGACGCCCGCATCCGCGGCACACTCGCCCGTCGCCCGTCGCCGGTCAGCGATGCGGTCGTCGCCGACGAGCTGGTCGAGCCCTGGTTCTCCTGTCTTTTGAGCCGCGTGCCGGGCTTGCACATCTTCGACTGTCACACCCACTTTGGGTCGGATCCCGACGGCTCCCGCCTGACAGCCGGTGAGCTGCGGCGCGCGCTCGATGTGATCGACGCGCGTGCGGTCGTCTTTCCGCTCGCCACGACGGGCGGTTATCGAGCCGCGAACGACCTGGCGCTTGCCGCCGCTGAGGCCGCAGACGGACAGCTGGTCGCGTTCTGTCGCGTCGATCCGCATACCGATGGCATCGCGGAAGTCGAGCGCTCGCTGACGCATGGCGCGGCCGGTATCAAGCTCCATCCGCGCGCGGAGCGTTTCCTTCTGGGTGACCCGGCGGTGCGCCGGATCTTCGCGCTGGCCAACGAGCGGCGCGTGCCGGTCATCGTGCACGCCGGGAGGGGGATCCCCAGCCTGGGCCGGGACGCGCTCGACCTTGCGGAGCGCTTCCCGGCCGCGCCCCTGATCCTCGCACACGCCGCGGTCGCCGATCTCGCATGGATCTGGTCCCAGGCGGCCGCGAATCCCAACCTCTTCTTCGACACGGCCTGGTGGAACACGGCCGACTTACTGGCCTTGTTCGTGCTTGTGCCCCCGGGGCAGATCCTGTTCGCCTCGGACACACCGTACGGGCGACCGGTCGCGGCCGCCGCGATCGCGCTGCGCGTGGCACTGGCAGTCGGTCTGACTGGCGCGCAGACGGCCGCCGTCTTCGGTGGTCAGCTCATGCGTCTGCTCGCCCACGAAGCGGCGCACGACCTCGGTCCCGCGCAGGTCGGGACGGCGTCGACGCCGGGCCCGCTGCTCGAACGTCTCCACACGCTGCTCGTCGCGGCTGCCGCATGCTCGATGAGGGCTCAGCCGGCGGAGGAGTTTCTCGACCTCGCGCGCCTCGCCTGTCATCTTCCCGGCGAGCATCCTGACGCCGTCGTCAGTGCCTCGATCCTCGATCTGCTCAATCGTCATGAACGCTATCTCGCGACGAGGCCGGCACAAGATGACCCGCGACCAGCGGGGGTCCATCTCATCTTGGTCGCTGCCGCCATCGCCCGACTTCCGGACCCTCCACTGCCGAACTGGGGCACATGCGCGTGAGCTTCCGAAGGCGCGCAATGCTGCCCGAGATCCGACTGCACGACCTTCGCCACACCCACGCCACGCTGGCTTTGCAGGCCGGCATCCACCCGAAGGTTGTCTCCGAGCGCCTCGGCCACGCCACCGTCTCGATCACCCTGGACAATTGCTCGCGCGCCATCCCGGCGATGCAGGAGGAGGCGGCGGTGCGGATCGCGGAGCTGGTGTTCACGGCAAAGTAGTCCCAGCCGAGCTTGCCCACGATTCCCAACGCTCCCTCATCCCATCGACCTGCCTTGGGGGGTATGCTCGGTTGCACATTGCAACCCAGGAGGAGAGATGCTCGTGACCATTGCCGCGCTCACGGCTCATACGGCACGCCGCATCACGGAGCTCGGCGCCCTGCTCGGCCTGATCGGCGGACTTGCCTTCGCCGCCGGGGTGTTCCCCTCCTTCCGTAAGTCCAGCCTGATCGTCGCCGGGCTGCTGCTCGCCGTGGGCTTCGCGCTGATCATCTACGCCCTTCACTTCGGCAAGACCTTCTAGCAGGTCGTGAAGAAGTAGCACCTCGAGCGGCGGGTTCACTAGAGTCCAGCTCTGTCGACCTCCTGGCGCCTCGACCTTGCACCCGCTCCGATGATCCCAGACACCTACTCGCACGCCATCCCGGCGATGCAGGAGGAGGAGGCGGTGAGGATCGCCGCGCTCGTCCTCGCGGCCAAGTAGGTACCGCGCTCGGAACCGCGGAGGGATGCGCCCCGTGAGGGTGGGCGTCGAGTGGACGGCATGCCTGATCCGGAGCCTGTCCTGCGGCCGTGGCCGACCGGTGACTGGCCAAAGGCCCAACGAGCGCCTCGAACGGCTCGCCGCGACCATCACTCGCCAGAAGGACCGCGGCGCGCCCAGCGAGGCCCAGGGCGGCCACGGGCGCGCCTCGACGAGTGCGGTTCAAGCTGAAGGACGAGGTGTGGCCGTGAACGCCACCATGACCCAGCCTGAGAGCCTCATCCTGCGAGCAGTTCGCCAGTATCTCTGATATGGCGCTCTGACTGTCAAGCAGGCACGCTGACGCCGTCGGCCTGAAGGCCGGCGGCAGATGCCCGTCGGCAAGACGCCGCACACAGAAACGAAGGTCGATCAGTCTGATATGCGGGGGTTGGCTACCCCAGGGCACGGTTTCGTCGCCGGCGGGGCGCGTGTCTAGGAACGGGCGTGACCGCGACCGCGGTTGCCCATAGAGAGGTCGCGCATGCCGACAGACTCGCGGTGCGGCGCCTTGCTGACGGGCGCACGGGACTGCCCGACCTTTAGGCAGCCACCGCTGCCGCCCACAAAAAGCAGGCCAGCTCGCGGGCTACGGCCACGGCCGCCACGTGGGCCGGCTTGCCGCGCTCGCGCAGACGTCCCTGGAGCCGAAAGAGACGGTGCTGGGCGCGCCAGGCGATCTGCAGGACGTGGTCGGGCTGGCCCTGCTGACGGTTGCGCAGCGTGACCCCGATGCGCGGCGGGCGGGCGTAGTGCTTGGCGGCCTCGACCAGCAGCCGCCGGGCATAAGACGAGCCGGTCTTGGTGATCGGCCCCTGGCTGCGACTCTCACCGGACTGGTAGAGCGCCGGGGTCAGCCCCAGCCAGCAGGCCAGCTGCGGGGCGCGCCGGAAGCGCTGCCAGTCGCAGATCTCGAGGTTCATGTCGTTTGTCTCCTTCTGCTCGTTCCACACCGTCGCGGGTGGCCCAGCCTACAGCGGCAGTGGCCTTCGAACGCGGACGTTTGGATGCTGGCCACGACCCGGACTTGCTTCGCCAATGAACGCCCTGTTCGGTCAGTGAAGTGCCCAGCCTGCGTCCTCCATGGCTGCTTCGGCCGCTTCCCGCGCCTCGCGATCCGTGCGCCATCGCGTCGCCACAAGCCGACGTCCGGTCACCTCGTCCGACTCCGACGAAGCCAGCCAGAGCAACGGCGGGAGCACGATGGCAGGATCGAGCAAGGCCGAGCGCACCTCGTCCGGTACACCGTCCGGGATCATGCCGGTGAGGGTCGCGCCGCCGGGCAGAAGCGCGTTCACGGTGACTCCTGTGCCAGCTAACTCCTGAGCCCAGATGATGGTCTCCGACTCGAGTGCAGCCTTAGATGGGCCGTACGGCGAGAAGCCACGCCGGCGCATGGTCTCGTGGTTCATTGAGACATTGACGATCCGGCCCCAGCCGGCCTTGAGCATGGCCGGCACGGCGCTCCTCGCCATCAGGAACGGGCCGTTGACGTTGGTGTCGATCACCATGCGCCAGGTCTGCGGCTCGATCATCCAGAACGGGGTCGGTTCGGTCATGAACGAGGCGCTGACGTACTTCATGCCGCGGCCGGCATTGTTGACCAGGATATGCACCTGACCGAGGGCGGCGGTTTCGGCGAACGCCGCTTCCACGTCCGTGGCACTGGTGACGTCCACCTGCCGCGCGAAGGCCGGCGCATAGAAGTTGGCGGCGAGCGGGGCGAGGTCGCGGTCCCACACCGCGACGCGCGCGCCGGCCGCTTCCAGCCGCCGGCAGATGCCAAGCCCGATGCCGCGCGCCCCCCCGGTGACGATGGCATACTGGCCGGCGAGCGAGGGGAGGATGTTCATGGCGGGACCACGGGAATTGCTGCTGATGGGAAGCATCTTGCATGCCGGCGCCCGGCTGCATAGCGCGCCGCGTGGTTGACCGCCCGGCCCGGTTGGTCGCTGAATAGCTGTGCCAATAATGCCATCGGGGAACGGACGGGATCATGACCACGCAAAGCGGGCGCAGCTCCAACATCGCCAACGAATCCGTTGCCGTCGCCATGGTCGCGGCATTCAAGCGCCACGGCGTCGAGGTGATGTTCGGCCAGTCGATACCGAGTTCGGTGCATCTGGTCGCGCCGCAGTTCGGCATCCGCCAGATCGGCTACCGCACCGAGAACGCCGGCGGCGTCATGGCCGACGCCTATGCCCGCGTGTCGCACCGGGTCGGCGTCGTCACCGCCCAGAACGGCCCCGCCGCGACGCTGCTGGTGGCGCCGCTGGCCGAGGCGTTCAAGGCGTCCATCCCGGTCGTCGCCCTGGTGCAGGAGGTCGCCCGCCCGGCGCAGGATCGCAATGCGTTCCAGGAGTTCGACCATTTCGGCCTGTTCTCCGCCTGCGCCAAATGGGTCAGGCGCATGGATCTGGCCGCGCGCGTCGACGACTACGTGGACATGGCCTTCGCCGCCGCCACCACCGGCCGGCCGGGCCCCGCGGTGTTGCTGTGCCCCTACGACCTGTTCACCGAAGCCGCCGGCAGCGCGTCCGGCCGCACGGCGGCGATCGACCATTATCCGCTCGACCGCGTCGGCCCCGATCCGGCCCGTGTCGAGCAGGCCGCCGACCTGCTGTCCAATGCCGAGCGGCCGCTGATCATCGCCGGCGGCGGCGTGCATCTGTCGGATGCGTCCGAGGTGCTGGCCCGGTTGCAGGACTCCGCCAGCCTGCCGGTCGCCACCACGGTGATGGGCAAGGGCGCGGTCAGCGAGCTGCATCCGCTGTCGCTCGGCGTCGTCGGCTATTTCATGGGCACCAACAGCCGCACCAAATTCATGCGCGAACTGGTGACGGACGCCGACGTGGTGCTGCTGGTCGGCAACCGCACCAACCAGAACGGCACCGACAGCTGGTCGCTGTATCCGCGCGGCGCGCGCTTCATCCATATCGACCTCGACGGCAACGAGGTCGGCCGCAACTACGAGGCGCTGCGGCTGGTGGGCGACGCGCGGCTCGCGCTGGAGGCGCTGGAGGCGGCCCTGGCGCGGCGCGACCGCTCGAAGCGGACGGCGAAGCGGCGCGCGGTGGAAACGGCCATCGCCGACGGTCTGGCGCGGCATCGCGCGGAAGCCAGCGCGGTGCTGACTTCCGTGGCCCGCCCGGTGCGGCCGGAGCGGCTGATGGCGGAGATCGAGGCGGTGCTGACGCCTGAGACGATCGTGGTGGCGGATGCCAGCTATTCCTCGATCTGGGTCGCCAACTACCTGACCGCGCAGCGGCCGGGCATGCGCTTCCTGACCCCGCGCGGGCTGGCCGGCCTCGGCTGGGGCCTGCCGATGGCGCTCGGCGCCAAGGTGGCGCGACCGGACGCGCCGGTGATCTGCCTGTCCGGCGACGGCGGCTTCGGCCATTGCTGGTCGGAACTGGAGACAGCGCGGCGGATGGGCCTCGCGGTGACGCTGATCGTGCTGAACAACCAGGTGCTGGGCTACCAGAAGGACGCGGAGAACGCCTTCTTCGGCGACCATACCAGCGCCTGCGAGTTCCAGGCCGTGGACCACGCGGCGGTGGCGCGCGCCTGCGGCTGCAACGGCGTGCGTGTCGAGGACCCGGCCGATTTCGCCGCCGCCCTGCGCGCGGCGCTGGCGTCGGACCGGACCACGGTGATCGACGTGATGTCCGATCCCAACGCGCACCCGCCGATCACGGTGTTCGAGGGGCGGCTGTAGCAACGCCCCCGATCACACCGGCGGCGGCTGGCGTGTTTCCGGGGCCGGGCCGTCACCCTGCCGGCCTGAGGCGGCGGATCAGCGCCGCCGGACCTGCCGGCCTTGGCTGCCCAATACGTCCGAAATGCCAACATTTGATCTAAATCAATGACGCCGGAGGAGGTAACCATCAGCGTGTAAGCTCGTCGGAGCATTCCCCCGAGTCATGTAAAAATTCGGGCCAGCGCCGCATTCACGCTGGCTAAGGCGACCGGAGGGCATGCCCATCGGAGGGTCACATGACAACAATGCCATACAACCCGGAGAAAGCATCCGAACACACACGCCTGGATATTGTCGCCTTCTGGAGCCTGATCCTGGTGGCGGTCGCTGTGCCGGTTGCCGGCGTGTTCTACCTGAGAGCCATGAGCGATTTCGATGCGATCGGAACGTTCTGCATTGGCGCTGGCATCTGGCTGTTCTGTTTGATTTTACTGATGGCCCTGGTGGCCTCGAGAGGCGACCGGGCCTGATCGACTCCATCGCGTGCTGTCAGGCTGACACTGCAAACAAGCTCCCGCCGCCACCGCCGCGGGGGCAGTGGTAACGTGGTGACGTGGCCGCATGTTCTCGCGGGAGGGACGCGCAGGTGGGGGTTACCCCTTCGCCCGGCCGCGTGCGATGACCTCCATGATTTCCACCAGCAGCGCGTCGCGTTCGCGCGACAGTTCGCCGATCCCGCGCCCGTGCGCTTCCCGGTTCACGCCCTCGATCAGCTGCTGGCGCAGCGCGTCGGTGACCTCCGGCGTGCGCATCGTCTTCCACCAGCCCTGAAACGCCGAGGTGAACTGGTCCAGCAGGTGCGCGTAGCCGCCCTCGCCGCCACCCATGTGCAACGTCATGTGCGGCCCCATGATCGCCCAGCGCAGGCCGGGGCCGGCGGTGATGGCGGTGTCCACGTCCTCGACGCTGGCCAGCCCGGAGGCCACCGCGTCCCACGCCTCGCGGATCAGCGCCGCCTGTAGCCGGTTGGCCAGATGCCCGGGGGCTTCCTTGCGGATGTGGATCGCCTTCTTGCCGATGCGGTTGTAGAAATCCAGGCACCAGGCGATCGTCGCCGGCGAGGTCTGTTTCCCGCCGACCACCTCCACCAGCGGGATCAGGTGCGGCGGGTTGAACGGATGGCCGATGACGAACCGTTCCGGCGTCCGCAGCCCGGCCTGCAATTCGCTCATGATCAGTCCCGAGGAACTGCTGGCCAGGATCGCGTCCGGCTCCAGCGCATCCTCGATCGCGGCATACAGCGCGAGCTTCATGTCCGCCCGTTCCGGCGCGTTCTCCTGCACGAAGGCCGCACCTTGCACCGCCTGCTGCGGCGTGGCGTGGAAGCTCCAGGCGTCCGGGGAGGCGCCGGCCACCATCCCAAGCCGCGCCAGCGCCGGCCAGGCATCGGCGACGAAGCGGCGGACATAGGCTTCGGCCGCCGGGTTGGGGTCGGTCACCGCCACGTGCATGCCGTGCGCCAGGAAATGCGCCGTCCAGCTGGCGCCGATGGTGCCGGCGCCGATCACGGCGACCCGTTTCACCTGATCCGGTTGCGGCATCGTCTTCTCCCTGATGGCTGTTGGGGTAGTGCTGCCCCATATCCTCCTGGTATTGACGGCGTGGGGCAAGGTCCGCAGGCTCGGCGGGCGGCGTCCCCAGGAATGCGGAGGAAATTTGCCAGAACAACCCATCGCCGACGTGCGCGCGCCCGGGGAGGGCGTGCAACTCGACTGGCCGGCGATCCGCGCCTATCTGGCCGGGCACGGGATGCGGCTGGAGCACGATCCGCCGCCGCGCCAGTTCGCCGGCGGCCTCGCCAACCTGAACTACCTGATCTACGTCGACGGCAAGCCATTCGTGCTGCGCCGCCCGCCGCTGGGCGAGCTGCCGCCGGGCGGGCACGACATGGCGCGCGAGCACCGCATCCTGAGCCGGTTGCCGGATGCGCTGCCCTTCGTGCCCCGCAGCCTGCATCTGTGCGAGGACATGGCCGTGATCGGGGCGAAGTTCCAGATCATCGAGTTCCGTCCCGGCCTGGTGGTGCGCGAGACCATGCCGCCGCAGCTTGCCGGCCGGCCGGAAGCCGGCGCGCGGCTGTCGCGCGTGGTGCTGGAGACGCTGGCGGCGATCCATGCCGTCGATACCGACGCGGTCGGGCTCGGCGATCTCGGCCGTCCCGAGGGCTTCCTCGGCCGCACCGTCGCCGGCTGGCGCAAGCGCGGCGGCATCGTGCTGGAGGACGGCAGCGAGGCGCTGCACGCCGAACTGGGCGCGTGGCTGGAGCGGCATCTGGTGCCGGACGGCCCGCCGGCGCTGCTGCACAACGATTACAAGCTCAACAACATGATCCTGAACCCGCGTGATCTGTCGGTTGTCGCGGTGGTGGACTGGGACCAGGGCACGCGCGGCGACGCGCTGTTCGATTTCGCCACGCTGCTGAGCTACTGGACACGCCCGGGCGACCCGCCGGCGCTGTTCGACATGGCGCAGGGGCCGTTCTATGAGCCGGGCTTCCTCTCGCGCGAGGACGCGGTGGCGAGCTACGCCGCGCTGACCGGGCGCGACATGTCCGACTTCCTGTTCCACCGGGTATTGGCGATGTACAAGCTCAGTGTGATCTTCCTGCAACTCGGCTACCGCTATCGCACCGGGGTCACCACCGAGCCACGCTACGCGCCGCTGTCGGCGATCGGCACCGGCATCGCGGAATTCACGCGCGAGATTGCGCTCGGCCACGCTTTCTGAAGGAAACGACCATGGATTTCACCATCCCGCCAGACCTGAAGGAGCTTCAGGAGCGGACGCGCGCATTCATCCGCGACAAGATCGTGCCGTTGGAAACGGACCCGAGGCAGACCCGGCACGGCCCGACCGACGAATTTCGCCGCGAGCTGAACGGTCTCGCCGCCGCGGCGGGGCTGCTGGCGCCGCATGTCGCGCCGGAATATGGCGGGCTCGGCCTGTCGCATTTCGGCCGCGCGGTGGTGTTCGAGGAAGCCGGCTACTCCGTGCTCGGCGGTCTGGCGATGAACCTTTCCGCCCCCGACGAGGGCAACATGCACCTGCTGGAGCATGTTGCCAGCACCGAGCAGAAGGAACGCTGGCTGCGCCCGCTGGCGCGCGGCGAGATCCGCTCCTGCTTCTGCATGACCGAACCGCCGCCCGGTTCCGGCTCCGATCCGGCGGCGCTCAACACGACGGCGGTAAAGGACGGCAACCACTACGTCATCAACGGCCTGAAATGGTTCATCACCGGCGCCGACGGGGCGAGCTTCGCCATCATCATGGCGAAGGGCGAGGACGGCAGCGCGACCATGTTCCTGTCGGACATGAACGAGCCGGGGATCGAGCTGGTCCGCAACATGGACAGCCTGGACCAGGGTTTCGCCGGCGGCCACGGCGTGGTGCGGTTCAACAATTTGCGCATCCCGGCGACCGACATCCTGGGCGAGATCGGCAAGGGGTTCCGCTACGCCCAGGTGCGGCTGGCGCCGGCGCGGCTGACGCATTGCATGCGCTGGCTGGGTGCCGCCAAGCGGGCGCACCAGATCGCCACCGACTATGCCCGCCAGCGCGAGGCGTTCGGCCAGAAGCTCGGCCATCACGAGGGCGTCGGCTTCATGCTGGCCGACAACGAGATGGACATCCGCACATCGCGGCTGATGATCTGGCACACCGCCTGGGTGCTGGATCAGGGCGAGCGCGGCGGCACCGAATCCTCGATGGCCAAGGTGGTCTGCTCGGAGGCGATCTGGCGCGTCGCCGATCGCTCGGTGCAGATCATGGGCGGGCAGGGCGTGACCAGCGAGACGCTGATCGAGCGCATCTTCCGCGAGGTGCGCGGCTTCCGCATCTATGACGGCCCCTCGGAAGTGCATCGCTGGAGCCTGGCGCAGCGCATCATGAAGCACGGAGCCAACTGGTGAGCGCGGCAGTGACACGCGAGGCGTTGTTCGACCTCACCGGTCGCATCGCCATCGTCACCGGCGGCGGGCGCGGGATCGGCCGCGCCATCGCCGAGGGGCTGGCCGCGTTCGGCGCCCGCGTGGTGCTGTCCGGCCGCACCGCCGCCACCCTGGCGGAGACCGAGGCGGCAATCATCGCGGCGGGCGGCGAGGCCATCGTGCAGGTGGCTGACGTTTCCAAGGAAGCCGACGTGATCGCGCTGCGCGACGCGGTGCTGGCCCGTTTCGGACGGATCGACGTGCTGGTGAACAATGCCGGCATCAATCCGATCTGGCGCACCATCGACAAGATCAGCCTCGCCGAATGGCAGAGCGTCATCGACGTCAATCTGACCGGGCTGTTCCTGTGCTGCAAATATATCGGCTCGGCGATGGTGGAGCGGGGCGCTGGCTCGATCATCAATGTCAGTTCGGTGGCCGGGCATGTCGGGCTGACCCGCTCGGTGCCGTATTGCGCCTCGAAGGGCGGGACGGAGCTGCTGACCAAGGCGCTGGCGCTGGACTGGGCCAAGCGCGGTGTGCGGGTGAACTGCCTGGCGCCGGGCTACGTGGACACCGACCTGACCAGCGCCCTGCTGCATCACGACACACTGTCCAAGCCGTTCATGGATCACACGCCGCTCGGCCGCTTCGGCGAGGGCAAGGACATGGTGGGCGCGGCGGTGTTCCTGGCGTCCGACGCATCCGCCTACATGACCGGGAGTTCGCTGGTGGTGGATGGCGGCTGGACCG
>PKWQ01000012.1 GCA_003133265.1 Acetobacteraceae bacterium | reverse complement strand
GCCGGAAGGCCCGAACATCGGTCTGATCAACTCGCTGGCCACCTACGCCAAGGTGAACAAGTACGGCTTCATCGAGACGCCGTACATGCTGGTGAAGGACGGCGTGGTGCAGCCGGGGCCGCACTACCTCTCCGCCATGCAGGAAGAGAAGCTGGTCGTCGCCCAGGCGGATGCGCCGATGGACGAGAACGGCCGCTTCACCGAGGATCTGGTGTCGGTGCGCAAGCAGGGCGACTTCCGGCTGGTGAAGCCGGAGGACGTGACCGCGATCGACGTTTCGCCGAAGCAGCTCGTCTCGGTCGCCGCGGCGCTGATCCCGTTCCTGGAGAACGATGACGCCAACCGTGCGCTGATGGGCTCCAACATGCAGCGTCAGGCGGTGCCGCTGATCCGCGCCGACGCGCCGCTGGTGGGCACCGGCATGGAAGCGGCGGTCGCGCGGGACTCGGGGGCGACCATCATCGCCCGCCGTCCCGGCGTGGTCGACCAGATCGACGGCGCGCGCATCGTGGTGCGCGCGACGGCGGAAGACGGCACCACCAAGGGCGTCGATATCTACCGCCTGCGCAAGTTCATGCGCTCCAACCAGTCGACCTGCATCAACCAGCGCCCGCTGGTGCGGGTGGGCGACTGGGTGGACGAGGGCGACATCATCGCCGACGGTCCGTCCACCGAGTTGGGTGAGCTGGCGCTGGGCCGCAACGTGCTCGTCGCGTTCATGCCCTGGAATGGCTACAACTTCGAGGACTCCATCCTCATCAGCGAGCGCATCGCGCGCGACGACGTGTTCACCTCGATCCACATCGAGGAATTCGAGGTGATGGCCCGCGATACCAAGCTCGGGCAGGAGGAAATCACCCGCGACATTCCGAACGTCGGCGAGGAAGCGCTGAAAAACCTCGACGAGGCCGGCATTGTCTATATCGGCGCCGAGGTGAACCCCGGCGACATCCTGGTCGGCAAGGTGACGCCGAAGGGCGAAAGCCCGATGACGCCGGAAGAAAAGCTGCTGCGCGCCATCTTCGGCGAGAAGGCCTCCGACGTCCGCGACACGTCGCTGAAGCTGCCGCCCGGCGTGACCGGCACGATCGTCGATGTCCGCGTGTTCAGCCGCCGCGGCGTCGACAAGGACGAGCGCGCCATGGCGATCGAGCGCGCCGAGGTCGAGCGTCTGGCCAAGGACCGCGACGACGAGAAGGCGATCCAGGAGCGGTCGTTCCTGAACCGGCTGCGCGAGAAGCTGCTGGGCCGCAAGGCCGCCGGCGGGTTCAAGGGCATCAAGGCCGGCGCGGATCTGACCGAGGACGTGCTGGCCGAGCATCCGCGCGGCGCCTGGCGCCATATCGGCGTGCAGGACGATGCCGTGATGGCGGAGATCGAGACGCTGAAGCGCGAGTACGATGCCGCCGTGGCCCGCTTGCAGGCCCGCTTCGACAGCAAGGTGGAGAAGCTGCAGCGCGGCGACGAGCTGCCGCCCGGCGTGATGAAGATGGTCAAGGTCTTCATCGCGGTGAAGCGCAAGCTGCAGCCCGGCGACAAGATGGCCGGCCGCCACGGCAACAAGGGCGTGGTCTCGCGCGTGGTGCCGGTGGAGGACATGCCGTTCCTGGACGACGGCACGCATGTCGATCTCGTGCTCAACCCGCTCGGCGTGCCAAGCCGCATGAACGTGGGGCAGATCCTGGAGACGCATCTGGGCTGGGCCTGCGCCACGCTCGGCAAGCAGATCGGCGAGCTGGTGGACGAATACCGCCGGACCGGCGAACTGCGCGACGTGCTGCTGGCGCGGCTGCGCGACGTCTACGGCGACGAGATCTTCGACGGTCAGATCGCCGATCTGGGCAACGATCAGCTGATCGAGCTGTGCGAGAACCTGAAGAAGGGCGTGCCGATCGCCACGCCGGTGTTCGACGGGGCGCGCATGTCCGATATCGAGGGCATGCTGGTCCGCGCCGGGCTGGATACCTCCGGCCAGGTCTGGCTGACCGACGGCCGCACGGGCGAGACGTTCGAGCGCAAGGTGACGGTCGGCTACATCTACATGCTGAAGCTGCATCACCTGGTCGACGACAAGATCCATGCGCGTTCGATCGGCCCCTACAGCCTGGTCACCCAGCAGCCGCTGGGCGGCAAGGCGCAGTTCGGCGGCCAGCGCTTCGGCGAGATGGAGGTCTGGGCGCTGGAAGCCTACGGCGCCGCCTATACCTTGCAGGAGATGCTGACGGTGAAGTCCGACGACGTGTCCGGCCGCACCAAGGTCTACGAGGCGATCGTGCGCGAGCAGGATACCTTCGAGGCCGGCATCCCCGAGAGCTTCAACGTGCTGGTGAAGGAGTTGAAATCCTTGGGCCTGAACGTCGACCTCGATAGCCACGCGAGCTGAACCGATTGGCCGCGCATTTGATGCAATCGCGTTCCCTTCTATTCCCGGCGGCCGGTGCATGCCGGTCCGCCGATCTGGGGTGACAGACGCATGAACGAACTGATGAAGATTCTCGGTCAGGCCGGTTCGGCCACGACCTTCGATCAGATCAAGATCCAGATGGCCAGCCCGGAGCAGATCCGCAGCTGGTCGTACGGCGAGATCAAGAAGCCCGAGACGATCAACTACCGTACCTTCAAGCCGGAGCGGGATGGGCTGTTCTGCGCCCGCATCTTCGGTCCGATCAAGGACTATGAGTGCCTGTGCGGCAAGTACAAGCGGATGAAGTTCCGCGGCATCATCTGCGAGAAGTGCGGCGTCGAGGTCACCCTGGCCAAGGTGCGGCGTGAGCGGATGGGCCATATCGAGCTTGCCAGCCCGGTCGCGCATATCTGGTTCCTGAAGTCGCTGCCCAGCCGGATCGGCCTGATGGTCGATCTGACGCTGAAGGAGCTGGAGAAGATCCTGTATTTCGAGAGCTACGTGGTGCTGGAGCCGGGTCTGACCGACCTGAAGCTGCACCAACTGCTCAACGAAGATCAGATGCAGTCCAAACAGGACGAGTTCGGCGAGGACGCGTTCCGCGCCGGCATCGGCGCCGAGGCGATCAAGGGCATCCTGCACGGCATCGACCTGGACGCCGACAAGGTGCGCCTGCGCGCCGAGCTGAAGGAGACCACCAGCGAGGCCAAGCGCAAGAAGCTGGTGAAGCGCCTGAAGCTGGTCGAGGCGTTCGGCGAGTCCGGCGCGCGGCCGGATTGGATGATCCTGGACGTGGTGCCGGTTATTCCGCCCGAGCTGCGCCCGCTGGTGCCGCTGGATGGCGGTCGTTTCGCCACCTCCGACCTGAACGATCTGTATCGCCG
>PKWQ01000099.1 GCA_003133265.1 Acetobacteraceae bacterium | reverse complement strand
ATAGGCGCCGACGATGATGCGGAACGCCTTCTCCGCCCCATCCAGGAACCCAGCCGGATCGAAGGCGCCATCAATGCCTCGGATGCGCGCCAGCGTCTGACCGGCCGGGCTGGCCGGATCGGGCAGCGCGCGCGTGCGTGCGGGGGCGACGGGCGCGGCGGCGCCCTCGATGACCGCGCCCGCGGCCTGCGGGTTGGGCTGATATGGGGCGGCCGGGCGCTCATAGCCGGTGCGCCGGCCCAGGATGCTGCGCAAGCGCAGTACCAAAAAGGCCGCAACCAACCCGAACAGTACCAGGTCGATCGGAAATCCGCTGCCGGCGTCCATATCTGTCACTCCTTCGCGGCAGACATAGGCGGCCCAGGCGGCAGTGACAACATTTGCCCGCGTCAGCACGCGCGTCGGCGCGCGGAATCCGGGGGTTGCGGCGGTGCCGGGCGCCGGCTATTCCCCGGCCATGATCCTGTTGCGCCACGGGCAGAGCGATTTCAACCTGCATTTCACCGCGACGCGCCAGGACCCCGGCATCGTCGACGCCAGACTGACGCCGCTCGGCCATCAGCAAGCCGAGACGGCGGCCGAGACGCTGCGCCACGAGCGCATCGGCCGCATTATCGTCTCGCCCTATACCCGCGCCCTGCAGACAGCCGCGCCGATCGCCCGCGCCCTGAACGCGCCGGTGTTCATCAACCCGATCGTGCGCGAACGCTACAAATTCGCCTGCGACATCGGCACCCCGCGCATCGAACTGGAGCGCGACTGGCCGGATCACGATTTCTCGACGATCGAGGAGGTTTGGTGGCCGGCGATCGAAGAAAACACCGAGTCCATCATCGGCCGCGCCCAATTATTCCGCGCCGAGATGGCCGCGCTGCCCGACTGGTCGGATACACTGGTGATCAGCCACTGGGGCTTTATCCTGTCGATGACCGGAACCAGCGTGCTCAACGGCCAGTGGCTGCGCTGCGACCCGACGCGGCCGGCCCCGGCGGAGATCGTCTGGCGGGTGTAACCGGTGCGCCAGCGCGGCGCGGCACGGATTATTCCATCGATACGGCAGGGTCGGGATGGCGCGGGGCCGCCATCCATGCTACCGGCCCAAGCTACGCCGCCGCCCCCGGTGGAGCATCAGACGGAGAGCGCCATGTCCGAAGCCCAACCCGCCAACCAGCCTGCCGCCCAGCCGCAGGTGCCGCCGCTGGTGATCAATATCCAGTATGTGAAGGACCTGTCCTTCGAGGTTCCCGGCGCGCCCGCCATCTTCACCCAGTTGAAGGCCAACCCGCAGGTCAACATCAACCTGGACGTGCAGGCCCGCCGGATTCAGGAGGGCCAGAACCTGTTCGAAGTGACGCTGGTCATCCGCGCCGAGGCGCACGAACCGCAGGCCGAGGGCAATGTCGTGGCTGGCGCCGCGTCGCCGACGCTGTTCGTGGCCGAACTGTCCTATGCCGGCGTGTTCACCCTGAATAACGTACCGGACAACCAGGTGGAGCCGCTGCTGCTGGTGGAATGCCCGCGCATCCTGTTCCCCTTCGCGCGCAACATCCTGTCCGACGTGACCCGCGACGGCGGTTTCCCGCCGGTGCTGCTGCAACCGATCGACTTCGTCGCGCTGTGGCAGAGCCGCCGCGCCCAGACCCCGGCCGTGCCGGTGGTCACCAACTGAGCGACTGCCTTCAACACAGACCTACAAGATCGTCGCGGCCGGACCTGATCCGGTCGCCGCGGCTCAGGCCGAACGCCACACTGGGTCGGTCAGCCGGGCGACGAAGCCGGCATGGGCCGCTTCCTCCTCGGCGGTGACCGCGATCAGGCGCGGCGCGCGCGGGCCGGAGCGGGTGTAGGTGATGCCCGGCAGCCCCTCCTGCCCATCCTCGGCCAGCGACAGGCCGCGCTGACGCCCGCCGGTCAGCTCGACATAAACCTCGGCCAGCAGCTTGCAGTCGAGCAGGGCATTGTGGGTGCCGCGCGCGGACAGGTCGATCTCGAACCGCCGGCAGAGCGCATCCAGGCTGTTCGGCATCCCCGGAAACCGCGCCTTCGCCAGCACCAGCGTGTCGACCATGCGGACGCGATCCAGGCTGGGCAGGCCGATGCGGGCGAATTCGGCGTTCAGGAAGCCGAAATCGAACGGCGCGTTGTGCGCGACCAGCGGATCGTCGCCCAGGAACTCCAGCAAGCCCGGGGCGATGGCGGCAAACAGCGGTTTGCCGGCGACGTCGGCATTGGAGAAGCCGTGGATGCGCGACGCCTCGGCCGGGATGTCACGCTCTGGATCCATCAGGGTGTGAAAGAACCGCTCGGTCGGCAGGTCGTTGATCAGCTCGATCGCGGCGATTTCGATGACGCGGTCGCCGGTGAGCGGATCGAGGCCAGTGGTTTCCGTATCGAACAGCACCGAGCGGGTCATGCGAGCAATTCCTGGATCAACAGCCGAAGTCGGCGCAGCGCATGATGCCGCGATAGTCCGGTCCGCACCACCACGTCCGCCTGCCGGCGCTTTTGCGCGTCCGGCATCTGCCGGGCGATCACCCCGGCGACCTGCTCGGGGCTCATCTTGCCGCGCAGGCGCACGCGATGCACCTGCACCGCGCGGGGGGCGGAAACGACAACGACCAGGTCCATCCGCCCGGCATCGCCCATTTCGAACAGCAGCGGATTGTCGACCACCACGACGCGGGCGCCGATGCGGCGGCCACGGGCGACAAACCGCTCCACCGCCTGGCGGATCAGCGGATGGACGATCGCCTCCAGCCGGCGCAGGTTCTCCGGCTGCCCAAGCACCGGGCGCAATCGCGCGCGATCCACGACGCCGTCGACGACGGTGCCGGGAAAGGCGCGCTCGATCGGACGCACGGCGCTGCCGCCCTTCGCGTACATGCGATGCACCTCGGCATCGGCATCGAACACCGGAAAGCGCGCCCGGCGAAAGGCGCTGGCGGCGGTGGATTTGCCCATGCCGATGCCGCCGGTCAGGCCAAGAACCTTCATGCCCGCGCGATCCTCAGGCCGGGATCAGGTCCGAGGCAACGAAGCGGCGCAGCTCCTCGTCCACCACCGGCGTAACGCCGAACCAGTGCGAGAAGCCGGGCACGCCCTGGTGCAGCAGCATCCCGAGCCCATCCACCCTCCGTAGCCCGGCGGCGCGGGCGGCGGCGAGGAACGGGGTTTCCAGCGGCACATAGACGATGTCGGCGGCCGCCGCGCCGGACCGGGCGCGGGAGAAATCGAGCCCGAGGTCGCCCTTGCCGTGCATCCCGAGCGTGGTGGTGTTGACCACCAGCGCATGGTCGGCGAGTGCGGCGGAACGGGCAGACCAGTCGACCCGCTTCAGGCCGGGAAGCAGGCCGGCCAATTCCGCCGCCCGCTCCGGCGTGCGGTTGGCGACCGTGACGCTGGCACCCGCATCCTGCAACGCGGCGGCGATGGCCCGCGCCGCG
>PKWQ01000423.1 GCA_003133265.1 Acetobacteraceae bacterium | reverse complement strand
GCGGATAGCTGCCGTAGACGCTGGCGATTTCCTCCGAGCCGCTGGCGTGCAAGTACGAGAATTGCTCGCCAAGCTCGTAATGGAATGCGGTGAAGGCTACCCCCACTGTCGCGTCCTGAATCTGGGCCTGGTAGGACACGCGGCCATAGAACATGCCGCCCGTGGTCGAGTCGAGGGTGCGCAGGCTGAGGACATCGCCGTATCCGAGAAGGTTGTTGACGTTGACGGTAGCGCCCAGGCGGTAAGCGCCGGTGTAGGGATTACCCCAATTGTCGGCTTCGAGGCTGCCGTTCACCCAGGGCCCCGGGGTCAGGTGTATGTTCAGATCGGACGTCCCGACCGCGGCCCCCGGGCTCATCGTCGCCCTTTCTTCGACGCCGGGAATGTCCGAGATTATGAGGAGGCGCCGCTCGAGCGGGGCGATCTCGATCGGGTCCCCACTCTTCAGTCCATCGAGAATGCTGTCGACAAGGCCATCCGAAACACGGCTCTCATTATGCAGACCGATCTCGCCATAACGACCTTCGATCACCGAAATCGTCACAGTCCCATTTTTGATGTCCTGGGCAGGTAGATAGGCTTGCGCTAGGAAATATCCGTTCTGATTATAGAAATCCGTGATTTTCCAAGCCAACGCGCGCAAATCGGCCAAGTCCAATTCGCTGCCCGGCTTGAAGTCGGTGACCGCCAGCAATTCGGCTTCGGAAAAATGTGTCTGCCCGGTCACATGCAGTGATGTGACCAAGATTTTAGGGCCGGCGTCCCCGGGACGGGCTGGCATATCACCTCGGTTAATCGGGATCGGGAGGTCGGGAGTTGATCTTTGTAGAGCGGGGGCCGGCGGAATTTGCTGAATTTGCCCGCCCGCGCCGATAGGCTGCTGGGCAAGAGCGCTTTGGTTCGCCGCAAATAGGGCAACCACAAGTGGGACGACCGCAAATCGGCTCATTTCAAAATGGTCCCCATGAACACGTCCCTTGCGGTAGCGCTTTGTTGGTTCACATCTGCGGCCGGCATTGGATTAATCGCATCTGGACGAGTTTGATCTGTCAAAACGCCGGCATACAGTTGTTAATAAATGCTTAACTGTATCCAATGTCAAGTTTCGGAAACTACCTAAGGCGGGGACATTGGAGAGGTCCGGTTGGTTTGCACTGATTGTGAGATTGGGCTGTTCACAAGTTGATGAGCAGTTCCGTGTTTTCACAAATTTTAAAAAAGGCGGGGTTGGCTACAACATTAGCATTTTGTGATCTCCAGGCTCAGCATGGAAAGCACATAAAGTCGGCAAATATTCAGCCAATGGCCGATGCCCTGCTAGAGCACTGGGAGCGCACCGGAATTTATCCGACCTAAGGCAGTTGAGACGAAAGCACGCGCCTAGCACCCGGAGGATCGGGTGAAGCATGATCGGACTGCGTGTGGCGTCGCCATCTTCGCCGCCGTCATTGCGAGGAGCGAAGCGACGCGGCAATCCATCTCTCCGCACCGCCAGATCAGCGGTGGAACCATGGATTGCTTCGCTGCGCTCGCAATGACGGCGTCGAAACCACGGCAGATGCCGCTCCGGTCCGCTTCACCCGATTCCCCCCCACCCCTGGCGCAACCCTCCCCCCAGGCGTTAAATGCCGGACACTTTTTGGGAGAGGTGTCCAATGTCCCCGCTCGATGTCGACGCGCTCGCCGCCCTGGTGCCGGATGGCGCGCTGGTGGCGATGCCGCCGGACAATTCGCTCACGCCCGGCGCCATGGCGCGGGCCCTGGTGCGCGCCGGCAAACGCGGGCTGCGGCTGGTCGGCGTGCCGGTCTCCGGCTATTGCGCGGACCTGCTGATCGGCGCCGGTTGCGTCGCCTCGGTGCAGACCTCCGGCGTGTCGCTGGGCGAGGCCGGGTTTGCCCCCCGCTTCTCCGCCGCCCTCGCCGCCGGGCGCATCACCGTAACCGACGCCACCTGCCCGGCGATGCACACCATGTTGCAGGCGGCCGAGAAGGGCGTGCCCTTCATGCCCCTGCGCGGCATCATCGGCTCCGACATCCTGGCGCACCGGCCGGACTGGAAGGTGATCGACAACCCCTTCGCCGACGGTGGCGATCCGATCGTGCTGCTGCCGGCGTTGCAGCCGGAAATCGGGCTGTTCCACGCCCAGTTGGTCGATCCCGACGGCAACGTCTATGTGGGGCGGCGGCGGGAATGCGCCACCATCGCCCACGCCTCCCGCCGCGTGCTGGTCACGGTGGAGCGCACCACCGACAGGAACCTGCTGGAAGACGAGATGCTGTCCGCCGGCACCGTCAGCGGCACCTATGTCGAGGCGGTGGCGATCGCCGAGCGCGGTGCCTGGCCGGTGGCGCTGCTGGAGGAGTACGGCTTCGACAGCGCGCATTTCGCCGAATACGCCAGGCTGGCGCGCACCGAGGAAGGCTTCCAGACCTACCTGCAACGCTATGTGTTCAACACCGCAAGCGCGAAGGTCGCCGCCGAATGATCGCGCTGGAAGAACGCATGGCGGCGGCGCTGGCGCGGCTGATCCGCGACCCCGCCGCCCCGCCGGCCCGCCACATCGCGGTGGGTGCGGCCAGCCCGATCCCGGCGGCGGCCTGCTGGCTGGTGAAGAAGACCAGCGCCGATGTGCGCCTGTCGCTGCTGCACAAGCGCAGCGGCAACCCGTTCACCGAGGGCACGCGCGAGCTGTTCGACCTGACCGGCCAGGGCCGCATCGACCTGTTCTTCCTCGGCGGCGGGCAGATCGACGGGCAGGCCAACATCAACCTGATCGGCACCGGCGACTGGCCGGGCCGCAAGGTGCGCTTCCCCGGTAGCTTCGGCTCGGCGTTCATGTACATGATGACCCCGCGCACCATCCTGTTCCGCGAGGAACATTCCCCGCGCGTGTTCGTCCCGCGCGTGGACATTATCTCCGCCCCCGGCGTGTCGGCGCCGGGCGTGTTCCGTCGCGGCACGGCGCAGGCGCTGGTGACCGGCAAATGCGTGTTCAGCTTCGATCCCGCCCGCGCCCGCTTCACCCTGGCCTCGGTCCATCCCGGCGAGACGGCGGCGAGCATCCGCGCGGCCACCGGCTTCGACTACGACGAGCCGGCCGAGGTGGCGTTCACGCCCGATCCGACCGAGGCGGAACTGGCGCTGCTGCGCGGCCCGATCCGCGACGAGATGCTGGAAACCTACCCCGAATTCTGCAACCGCGTCTGGCACCGCAGTGCCGAAGGGAGAGCCGCCTGATGGATGGATCGATCAAGCCCGCGACCGGCGGAAAGGGTCTCGCCCGCTCCGCCGGGGCGCTGGCCGGGCTCAAGGTAGTCGACCTGACCCGCGTGCTGGGCGGCCCCTATTGCACCATGATCCTGTCCGATCACGGCGCCGAGGTGATCAAGGTAGAGCCGCCGCAGGGCGATGAGGTGCGCGACTGGGGCCCGCCCTTCCTGGACGGCGCCGCCAGCTATTTCATTGGTATCAATCGCAACAAGCGTTCCATCGCGCTCGACATCGGCAAGCCCGATGGCAAGGCGGTGCTGCTGCGCCTGATCGAGGACGCGGACATACTGGTCGAGAACTTCAAGCCGGGCTCGATGGAGAAATGGGGGCTCGGCTACGAGAAGGACCTCGCGCCGCGCTTTCCCCGGCTGATCCATTGCCGCGTCTCCGGCTTCGGCGCCGACGGACCGTTGGGTGGCCTGCCGGGCTATGACGCCATCTTGCAGGCGATGACCGGGCTGATGAGCGTGAACGGCGATGCCACCACCGGGCCGATGCGGCTCGGCACGGCGATGGTCGACATGGGCACCGGGCTCTATTCCGCCATCGCCATCCTGATGGCGGTGCATGAGCGCACGCGTTCCGGCCTGGGGCAGTATCTGGACATGACGCTGTACGATTGCGGCATGTCGCTGCTGCATCCGCAGGCGCCGAACTATTTCCTGAACGGCAAGCGCCCGGCCGGCACCGGCAACCCGCATCCGAACCTGGTACCGTACGACAAGTTCCCGACGCGGACCTGCGACATCTTCATCGCCTCGGGCAACAACGGCCAATTCCGCAAGCTGTGCGAGATCATCGGCCGGGCGGAGATGGCGGACGATCCGCGCTTCGCCTCCAACGGCGAGCGCAACGTCAACCGCGATGCGCTGACCAAGGAACTGGCGGCGGCCTTCGCCCAGTGGGACGGCAACGAGTTGGCGCTGACACTGATCCGCGGCGGCGTTCCGGCCGGTCCGGTGCTGGCGGTGGACCAGTCCACCGCCGCGCCGCACACCGCGCATCGGGAGATGGTGACCGAGCTTGGGGAGTACAAGGGGCTCGGCACGCCGATCAAGATGTCGCGCACGCCGGGCGGCACCCGCGCGGTTCCGCCGAAGTTCGGCCAGCACGGCGCGGAGGTGCTGGCGCAGCACGGCTATTCCGAGCAGGAGATCGCGGCGTTGCGGGAAAGCGGCGTGCTGCTGACCGAGCGGCGCCAGTAGCGGGGCGGCTACTGCTCGGCGGCGGCGCCGTCGAGCGGTTCGCGCATGGCTTCCGCCTCTCGCCGCAGGCGGCGGAAGCTGCGCAGGCTGAACGGCAGCATGGCCAGATAGATCAGCCCCCCCGCCGCCAGCGCCAGCCATGGATCGGCGACCAGCAGCGCGGCATACAGCCCGACGCCGAGCAGCACCGGCAGCACGTATTCCGCCGGCACCTTGAAGTTCTTGAAGCTCCAGACCGGCAGGGTGGAAACCAGCAGCAGCGCGGTTCCCACCAGCACAATGGCGGGGAATAGCGGGAACTGGACCATCGTCAGCAGCCGGTCCCAGCCGAGCTGCTGCGCCTCCAGCCCGACGAACAGCGGAAACAGCGCCAGCCCGGCGCCGGCCGGGGCCGGCACGCCGGTGAAGAAATTGTAGGCGTAGGCGGGAGCGGGGGCGTTATCCATCGCGGCGTTGAAGCGCGCCAGGCGCAGTGCCATGCACACGGTGAAGATCAGGCAGGGCACGAAGCCGTAGCCGTCGAAGCGTTGCAGCGACCAGAGATACATCACGAAGGCCGGGGCGACCCCGAAACAGACGAAATCCGACAGGCTGTCGAACTCCGCCCCGAAGCGGGAGACGGCTTTCAGCAGCCGCGCGAGCCGCCCGTCCAGCCCGTCGATCGCGGCGGCAACCGCGATCGCGGTCACCGCCGCGCCGAACCGGCCATCCAGCGCGAAGCGCATCGATGTCAGCCCGGCGCACAGGCCGAGCAGGGTCATGATGTTCGGGATCATCCGGTTGAAGGACAGACCCTTGAAGCGCGGCCGCGAGCGTGGCCGCAGCCGGCGGCGCAGCCGGCGCATCGGCGTGATCCGTGCGGGCGGCGTTCGTTCGGGGGTGGGCCCGTCGTTCATGCCGGCGCCACCGCGTCGAGTTCCGCCACCACCGTCTCGCCGCCGATCATGGTCTGGCCCTCGGCCACCAGCGGGCGCACGCCCTCGGGCAGATAGAGGTCGGTGCGGCTGCCGAAGCGGATGATGCCGAAGCGCGCGCCGGCATGTACCGCATCGCCCTCGCGCGCGTCGCAGACGATGCGCCGGGCGATCAGGCCGGCGATCTGCACCACCGCCATTTCCCGCCCGTCCGGCAGGCGGATCGCCAGCGCGTTGCGTTCGTTGTCGTCGGATGCTTTGTCCAGGCTGGCGTTGACGAAGGTGCCGTGCCGGTAGGCGATGCGGGTCACCGTGCCGTCGACGGGAATGCGGTTCACATGCACATCCAGCACCGAGAGGAAGATGGCGATCCGCCAGCGCGGCGTGTCGCCCAGGCCGAGTTCCAGCGGCGGCACGGCGGGGCCGACCGACACCACGCGTCCGTCCGCCGGTGCCAGCACCGCGCCGGGGCGGCCGGGCGGCACGCGCTCGGGGTCGCGGAAGAAATACAGGCAGAACAGAGTGAAGATCAGCCCGAGCCAGGCCAGCCAGGCCGTCAGCACCAGGCCGAGCAGCAATGCCACCACACCTGCCAGGATGAAGGGGCGGCCGGCGGGATGCGGCGGTGCAAGCACCATGCGAAGCGAGGCGGCGAGGGCCATGGATGTATCCCGATGCTCTGGGCAGGAGCATCCCTGCTGCGGGCGGGTTTATGGATGGTTCATCTAGACCGGGCAAGACTGTGCCGAGCCCGGAGTATAGCGGATCGGGCCCGGTCGATGGTGGAGAATGATAGCCCGATGCAACTCGATGCGCCCTTCACCGGTCTTTTCACGCTCGGTGCGTTCTCGGTCGATCAGCACGGGCGGCTGTCGCCGCGCGTGCCCGAAGTGCCGCCGGGCTTCGGCTTCCGCTGGCGGATGCGCGACATCCGCGCGCGGCTGGTTTCCGCGACGGGCGCGCCAGAGGGGCATCTGGTGTTGCAGGCGACCCTCGGCCGGGTGCCCAGCACGGCGCTGGACGGTGCGGGCGAACTGCGTCCGCAAAGCTTCGCCGTCGTGCGCGCGCTGAACCGCGCTTTGCCGCCGGCGTGGCGGGTGCAGCTGCTGGCCGATCACAGCATACTGCTGGAAACCAGCGCGGCGGTCGGGCTGCCGGTCGCCACGACCAGCCTGCTGACGGAAATCACCCGGTTCCTGCTGGAACTCGACCCCTATCTCGATTTGCTGGACGAGGCCGGATTGACGGCATCCGATCCCGCTCCAGCAGACCCATCCGTGGTCGCGCTGGGCGGCAGCGCCAGCACCTGCCCGGGATAGATCAGGTTGGGGTTCTGTATCTGTCCGCGATTGGCCGCGTAGATCACCGTGTAGCGCACGCCGGCGCCGTAGCTGCGGCGGGCGAGCAGCCACAAATTCTGCCCGGGCTGTACCACCAGGCTGCCCTCGCTCAGGGAGCCGGAGGCAATCGTCTCGCGCTGGAATGGGAATTCCATCCGTTCCGCCATCTTGCCGCCCGGCCCCAGCCGATCCAGCCGCAGGACGTGCCGCCCTGGCGCCACCGGCTGCGTGGGAACCAGCGTCCAGCGTCCCTCCGCATCGGCGGTCGCCTCGCCGGTCGCATGTCCGTCGAGCAGCACCCGGACATGCGCGCCGGGCGGGGCGGTGCCGGCGAAGCGGACCATGCCGCGATCGTCGTAATCCACTGTGCCCAGCCCGAGCTTGCCGCCGGCCGTGGCGCCCGGCCCTTGCAGCACCCGCGACGCGGCGTTGTTGTCGGACAGCACGACCAGCGGCGCTTGCCCCAGCCCGGCGTCTCGCGCCAGTTGCTCCGGCACCACCAGCAGCACCGATCCGGCGCCGGCGATCTCCTGTCCGTCCCTGGTGCGTTCGGACAGGGTCAGCTCCCTGGCGCCGGCGGCGAGCGGTTCGCTGGGCAGGAACACCCATTCCCCGCGATCGTCGGCACGCGCGTGGCCGATCTCCTTGCCGCCCTGGCGGATCGTTACTTCCGCCCCGGGGGCGGCGCGGCCGGCGATGACGGTATCCCCCGCCGGATTGACCCGGACGATGTCGAACGCCGGCGCGGGCGGACCCTGCGCGGCTCGCGGTGTCTGGACCTTGCCGGCCGGCGGCGCGGCCGCTCGCTCGGCATCGTGCGCCATGAAAATCGGCCGCAAGGCCAACACGACAATGAGGGCAACGGCCAACAGCCCGAACCCGATGAACAAGGTCTGGCGCAGATTGGTCGGCTGGACCGGCGGCGGGGTGACATCCGTCATTGGCCGACCCTAGGCCGAGCCGTGCATGACGTGCAATCGTGCCGGCGCGTGTCCTGTCTGGCGTGACGCATGGGCGTCGGGCAAGACTATGCCCGGGCAGACCGGACCAGGCAGGAAAGCGCGGAATGAACGACCCGGAGCCGTCGACGACACTTGTGCCGGTCAAGGTCTGGGATGCCCCGACGAGGCTAGTTCACTGGGCGTTGGCGGTGCTGGTCGGCTTCAGTTGGCTGAGCAACAGGCGCAACTGGATGGATCTGCATTTCCTGTCCGGCTACGCCATCCTCGCTTTGCTGGTGTTCCGGATCGCCTGGGGCTTCCTGGGGTCGGAGACGGCGCGGTTCGCCAGCTTCCTGAAAAGCCCGCGCGCCGCGATCCGCCATCTGGCGGGTCTGTTCGTGCGCGAGCCGGACCGGGAGGTGAGCCACAATCCGGCCGGGGGCTGGATGGTGCTGGTGTTGCTGGCGCTGCTGGCGGTGCAGGTTGGCACCGGGCTGACGGCCAACGACGACATCATGGTGGAAGGGCCGCTGTTCAAATATATCGGCAAGGAGTTGTCGGATCGGCTCTCCAGCCTGCACGCATTCAACTTCAAGCTGATCGAGTTGGCGGTGCTGGCGCATGTGCTGGCCGTGGCGGCCTATGGCGTGTTCAAGCGGCAGAATCTGGTGCGCCCGATGATCACCGGCCGCAAGCTGTTGCCCGGCTGGGTGCGCCCGCCATGGTTGGCAAGGCCGGTGCTGGCCGCGATCGTGATGGCCAGCGCCGCCGTGCTGGCGGCGCTGGTATCCAGGCTGTGAGTTACTTCGCGCGGTAGTCCTTGTGGCAGGCGCCGCAGGCCTCGCCGACGACCTTAACCTGCGCGGCAAAGGCTTCGGTATCGCCGGCCTTGGCGAGGTCGGCCAGCTTCTGCGCCGCATCGACGAGGTTGGCGGCCGCCTTGTCGAACCCGGCACGGTCCGACCAGACCGCGGGCAGCGCCTTGGTGTTGCCGCCGGTCTCGGTTCCCTTGGGGAACAAGGTCGGGTACACGCGCATCCAGGCCGCCAGACCGTTGGCCGCAGGAAGCAGCGTCTTCACGTCGGTCTTGGCCGTGACGGCGATGCGCAGCCCGCCGAAGGTGCCCGCCATCAAGTCCTGGCCGGCCTGGCGGATCGCGATGTAGTCCTGCGCCTGGGCCGGAGCGGTCAGAACGGGCGCGGCGAGCAGCAGCAATCCGAACGCGACGAATAGTCTCTTCATGTGAAAACCTCTCTTGGGATGGGTTAAGGTAGCCAACTCTGGCATGCCACAGGCAACAGGGCCGCAAAAATCATCCATGACAAATCGGGCGTTACCGGCCACACCGCCCGCGAAGGATATATTTCATGACCGCCATTCACTCCGTCGCCGTGTTCTGCGGCTCCCGTCCCGGTTCCAGCCCCGCCTTCGCCGAGGCCGCGCGCGCGCTCGGCCGTGGGCTGGCCGAAGCCGACATCAGGCTGGTCTATGGCGGCGGACGAATCGGGCTGATGGGCATCATGGCCGACGCGGCGGTTGCCGCCGGCGGACGAGTGCTGGGCGTGATCCCGGATTTCCTGATGCGCCTGGAAGTCGCGCATGAGGGTTTATCAGAGCTGATCGTCACCGACAGCATGCATAGCCGCAAGCGCCTGATGGCCGAGGAGGCGGATGCCTTCGTCATGCTGCCCGGCGGCCTCGGCACGCTCGACGAGACGATCGAGATCATCACCTGGCGGCAGCTGCATCTGCACGACAAGCCAATCCTGATCTGCGACGTGAATAATTCCGCCCGCCCCGTGCTGGCCCTGATCGACGCGGTGATCGCCAACGGCTTCGCCCGGCCCGACACGCGCGCGTTGTATGAGGCGGCGGACGGGGTAGACGCGGTGCTCGCGCGCCTCGGTACATTGTCCACGATAGAGGGTGAAGCAAGCGCGCTGCTGTAGCTTGCCGGATGCGCCGGGGGAGGCTATATGCCGCGCCTCGGTCGGAGTGTAGCTCAGCCTGGTAGAGCACTGTGTTCGGGACGCAGGGGCCGGAGGTTCGAATCCTCTCACTCCGACCAGTTCCCGTATTGATTGAATACCGCCGTATTCGTGCTACCATGCCGCGAGTGGGCGGCATCGGCGCCGGGCCCGCCACGGGATGCGCGCGGATGACCCCCAAAATCAGCGGCTTCGTCGTCGCCTATAACCGGGAAAATTTGATCGAGACCTGCCTGCGCGGGGCGCGTTTCGTCGATCAGCTGGTTGTCGTCGATAAATCCTCCACCGATGCCACCGCCGTGATCGCCGAGCGGATCGCCGATACGGTGATCCGTGTGCCGTGGTCGCCGACGGTCGAGGAAACCCGCGCGCTGGCCCTGTCGCACTGCGTGCATGACTGGGTCCTGTTCCTCGACGACGACGAGATGCTGAGCCATGAGGCGGTGCGGTTCCTGCACGGGCGGCACTTCGACCGGGCGCGGGATGTGCATTACCTGCCGCGGAAGGACTACATCCTCGGCCGCTTCGACCCGCGCGCCTATTACTGGCCGGAGCATCATGTGCGCTTCTTCCGCCGTGGCGCGGTGGCGTTCGGTCCGACAGTGCATGGCGGGGTGGCGGTACTGACCGACAATGTCGCCCATATCCCCGAGGGCACCGGCATCTGCATCCACCATCTGTCGCATCCGGATGTCGCGGGATGGATCGAGAAGGTGAACCGCTACACATCCAGCCCCGACCGGGTGCGCCCGGAGCAGGACGTGGCGGGCTTGGCCGCGTTCGCGCATGCCCGGATCGAGCATTGGATGGCGCGGACCGGGCCGTCGGGCGCGGAGGACTACCCGGCGGCGGTGGCTGTGCTGCGCGCGGTCTATGACATCGTCGATCGCCTGAAGACATATGAGGAAGGCGTGGGCAGCGGCGATGCGGACCGGTTCGCCGCCACCTGCGCCGAATTGCGGTCGGCCTACGATGTGCTGGAGATCCGGTTTGCCATCCCGACCGGGCACGATCGCGCCAGCGCCGCGCCTGCTTCATTGCCGGTGGCACTACCGGAGATACCGTCGCAACCGGTCTGGATGCCGCCCCGGCGCGGACTGGCCGGCCGTATGCGGGAATGTGCCCGCATCCTGCGGGGCGGCTGAGCGCCGGTCAGAGCATCGCCGGTCAGAGCACGGATCAGAACGCGGGGCGCGTGGCCCGGGTGTCGCTGGCGCGCTCATAGTGATGCCCCAGCCGCAGCACCGCGGCGTCGCCCCAGGCCGGCCCCATGATCTCCAGCCCGAGCGGCAGGCCGGCGGTGTTGTAGCCGCCGCAGACCACCATCGAGGGGATGGCGGCGACATTGGCGACGGTGGTGATGAGCGGTTGCAGGAACCCCTCGTCCGGGCGCTGGTCCGTCAGCATCGGCGCCGCGCTGGCGGTGGCAGGTGTGATCAGCAGGTCGAAATGCTCGAACGCCTTCGCGGTCTCGGCGATCAGGGCGGTGCGCCGGCGCTGCGCGGCGAGATAGTCCACCGCGTGGACCAGGCCGCCGGCCAGCACGCGGACCCGGAAGGCGCGGGAATAGTCGGCCAGCCGGGTCTTCAGGTTGGCCTCGTGCTGGGCATAGGCCTCGGCGGAAATGATCACCCGTCCGACCGCGTTGTAGTCCTGCACCGGCGGCAGCACGGCGTCTTCCACCCGGCAGCCAAGATCCTTGAGCACGTTGGCGGCGCGAACCATCATCAGCAGGGTTTCCGGCATGGCCGGCACGTCGCGCTCGAAGAAACGCCGCAGCACGCCGACGCGCAGGCCCTTCACCGGCGCGGCGATGGCGCGGGCATAGGAGGCGGTCGGCCCCCGCACCGAGGCGGGATCGGCCGGATCGTGCCCGGCGATGGCGTCGAGCAGGATGGCGCAGTCCTCGGCGGTCCAGGCCATCGGCCCGGCGGTGTCCAGGCTGGGGGCCAGCGGGATCACGCCCCGGCGCGATACCAGGCCGGGCGTCGGCTTCAGCCCGGCGATGCCGCAATAGGCCGCCGGCAGCCGGATCGACCCGCCGGTGTCGGTGCCGAGCGAGCCGAGGCACAGCCCGGCGGCGATCGCCGCGCCGGAGCCGGAACTCGATCCGCCGGTGAAGCGGCGGACATCCCAGGGATTGCGCGCCGGCGGCGAGGGCAGGTCGAACGACGGCCCGCCGATGGCGAATTCGTGCGTGGCGAGCTTGCCCAGCATCACCGCGCCGGCGGCACCCAGCCGGCGAACGGTCTCGGCGTCCGCGTCCGGCACGTTCTCTGCCAGTACCCGCGAATGCGCTGTCGTGCGCACGTCCTTGGTTTCGTACATGTCCTTGTAGGCAAGCGGGATACCCAGCAACGGTCCCTGCTTGCCGGCCATCACCGCGCGCTCGGCGGCGCGGGCGGCGGCGAGCGCCTGCGGCTCGGTCACGGTC
>PKWQ01000280.1 GCA_003133265.1 Acetobacteraceae bacterium | reverse complement strand
ATGTTCCAGGAGCCGGCGGGCTGGGTCAATATCGGCGTGTCGAGCGCGCGCCGGCGGACCACTACAAGTCCGCTCAGCATGTCGTGCGGGGTGCGCCTGCGCACGGTGAACAGCGCGAGCAGCAGCAGCGGAAAGAAGACCGCCAGCGTCAGATAGAACAGCAGGACCGATATCAGCGCCTCTACCAGCGTCGGGCGGAGCAGGTCCTCGTTGCGGCGCACGATCAGGCCCATCATCGCCTGGCCGGGCGTGGCCGAGAGCGGGCTGGCCAGCGTCAGCCAGTGGTAGAAGAACGGCACCAGCGGCACGAAGCCGAGCACATGCCAGCCGAACCCCAGGGTCAGCAGGCCGAAGGCCACGCCAAAGGCCAGGAATCCACTCGTCGCGATGCCGATCAGCACCAGGTCGATCCACAAGGCGGCGAAGCGGCGGCTCAGCACGCCACGGGTCAGCAGATCGTCCTGCATCAGGGCGAGGCCGTAGAGAGGATTGGAACTGCTCATCTTTGTGCCTGTCGGTTCATGGTATCAGCCGGATCGTCGCGGTGACCTTCCCGGGATTTGGGCCGAGCATAACCGTTTCGCCATCCCGCCAGCGCAAGAGAAAATCACGATTATGGCGCGACAGCGGATTGCCGGATTGGCCAGGGGCGATGACGAAGCGGCTGCGGTCGAGATCGGCGAGGTCGTACACCCCGCGATAGGACGCGCCATGCACGGAATCGAATGCGCCGCCGCGGTTGCCCTGGCGGTCGACCGTGCTGTCGTCGCCGGGGGCGTCGATCCGCGCCGTGGTGAGTGGGCCGAGGATCGGTATCGCGCGCAGCACCGGATGGGCGAAGACCGCCCGGTGCGCGCGGCTCCAGCGCCAGGCGGCGGGATCGTCGCCGAATTGGGCCGACAGCGCGCGCACCGCCTCGCTCAGCGATCGGCGCAGCAGGCCGGTGCAGTCGTCGCCGCACCAGTGCGCGCCGTCGGCGGAGAGGGCGAAGGCCACCGTCTCGGCCATCGGCCCGGCGGAGGCTTCGGGGATGGCGTTGCGTTGCAACAGCAGGGCATGGAAACGCGCGATCCAGGCGTTGAAGATCAGCGGCTGCGGCAAGTCCATCCGCATGCTGCCGTCCCAGCCTTCCAGCAGCGCATGGGCGCGCGCGTCCGGTCCTGGCGGTGGCTGCACGGCGAGCAGCGTCGGCAGCAGTTCGGCGGCGAAGGCGCTCTTGATGTCCGTCTGCATGCGGACGAAGCCCTCGACCGTGTGGCGGTCGGTGGCTTCCAGCATGTCGTGGATGCGTCGGGCGCGCCAGTCGCCGAACCAGTCGCGGCCCATGAAGATCGGAAATCCGGGCGGGGCGATGCGCTCGTTGGCGTTGACCAGCCGTCCACTGGCGGGCGAGACGACGCGCGGCAGTTGCGCGCCGCCAGCCAAGCCGGTCCAGTCATACGTGCCGTCCGCGCCCTCGACCGGCGCGCGCCCGTCGCCCGCGCGGCGCACCGGCACCCGGCCGGTGACGTAGACGGCGATGCGCGCGCGGTCGGCGACCAGCAGGTTCTGCGCTGGCGCGCTGATGCGTCCGGCCGCCAGCCCTGCCTCGGCGATGTCGTGCGCCTGGTTCAGCGCGAACAGCCCGGCGGCGGCGGTGTCGCCGGGCGCCAGATTGCCCATCGAGACCGCGAGCACCGCGCCGTCGCCGTTGCCGAGGTCGCTGATCACCGGCCCATGGCGGGTCTCGCGGACCGTCAGCACCTCGTCCGGCCCGCCGCGCACCTTGATGCGCTCCTGACGCACCGCGAACGGGCGCGGGCCGTCCGGGGTCAGGTAGCCGGTGCCGTCCGTTGTCTGCGTTTCGATGAATACGTCTTGTACATCAGCGCCGGTGGTGGTGAAGGTCCAGGCGATGTGGCCGTTGTGGCCCAGCACCAGGAACGGCACGCCCGGCCCGGTGGCGCCGGCCAGCACGCCCTCGGGCGTCTCGATCCGCGCCAGGTACCAGATGCCGGGCAGGCCGAGCGCCAGATGCGGGTCGCCGGCCAGCAGCGGCGCGCCGGTGGCGCTGTGGCGTCCGTCCACCGCCCATTCGTTCGAGGCGCTGTCGGGCTGGGTGAAGGGATCGGGGAAATGCGGCAGGCTTGTCGTGAGCCGTCCGGCGGCCTCGGCGAAGCGGCGGTCGGGCATGAGCGCGGCAGCCCGCCGGCCGCCGGCGATATCGGGCGGCCAGAGTTCGGCGATGATCCGTTGCGGCACCTTGCCGGCCAGCGACAGGCGGGCGAGTTCGGTGTGCCAGTTGCCCGACAGCCATAGCCCCATCGTCTTGCCCCAGAGCAGGCTGTCGACCGGCATCCACGGCTCCGGGGCGCCGAACAGCAGGAATTCCGGCGCGGCGAACCGCCCGCGCGCGGTGATCCAGGCATTCACCCCGCGCGCGTAGGCGTCGAGCATCGCGCGCGTCTCCGCCGGCAGGCCGGCCAGGTCGGCCTCCGCCCGGCGGCGCAGGCCGAGCACGCGCATCGAGCGATCAAGCCGCAGCGTCACCGGCCCGGCGATCTCCGACAGCCGGCCCGAGGCGTTGCGACGCATCAGGTCCATCTGGAACATGCGGTCGCGCGCATGCACGAAGCCGAGCGCGGCGGCGGCGTCCAGCGCCGAGGCGGCGTGGATGCGCGGGACGCCGTCCTGGTCGAAGCCGATCTCCACCGGCGCCGACAGGCCGGGAATGGCCGCGGTCTGGCGGGTGGAGGGCAGGCTCCACCACAGCACCGCGCCGATGATGACAGCCGCCGCCAGCAGCAGGACCAGGGGGATCGCGATCAGCAGGCGGATCGGCCTTTGAAATGGAGAGCGCACGCCGCAAGGGTGACCGCGTGCGCCCGGAAAGGGAAGTGTCGTTTATGCGATGGCTGGCAGATCGAGGCGGCCGGCCACAGCTTGCCGGGTCGGCTGGCAATCTCTACCGTCCGGCCATCCAGAAAGCAGAGGAGAACATCCATGGCCGACCGTCCCGAATATTCCAGCGACCTGTTCAAGAAGGGCCTCGAGGTCCGCCGTTCGGTGCTCGGCGCCGACTATGTGGATGCCTCGCTGGCCCGTGCCGACGATTTCAACGCCGCCTTCCAGCAGCTGACCACCGAGGTCGCCTGGGGCATGGTCTGGACCCGTCCGGGCCTGGAGCGGAAGACCCGCAGCATCATCAATCTGGCGATGCTGTCGGCGCTGAACCGTGGCGCCGAGCTGCGGCTGCATCTGCGCGCGGCGCTGACCAACGGCGTGACCCGCGACGAGATCAAGGAAGTGCTGCTGCAGGTCGGCGGCTATTGCGGCATTCCCGCCAGCCTGGAGGCGTTCAAGATCGCCACCGAGGTGTTCAAGGAAGTCGATGCAGCCAAGAGCGGCGCTGCCAAGAGCGGCGACTGAGCCATGTCGGAGAAACCCACAGTCGGGTTCGTCGGCGTCGGCAACATGGGCTGGCCGATGGCGGCCTGTCTGGTGCGCGCCGGCTTCACCGTGCATGTCAATGACAGCCGCCGCGAGGTCGCCGACAACTTCGTCCAGCAGATCGGGGGTTTCGCCCCCGACAGCCTGAAGCAGCTGGCGGCAGGGTCGAACGTGGTGATCACGATGTTGCCGACCAGCAAGATTGTCTCCCATGTGCTGGCGGATGCCGAGGACAGCATCCTGGCCGGCATCCGGCCCGGCACCATCGTGATCGAGATGAGTTCGGGCGAGCCGACCGTCACCCAGCGCCTGGCCGAGCGTGTGGCCGCACTGGGCGGGCACCTGATCGACGCGCCGGTCTCCGGCGGGGTGTCGCGGGCGAAGACGGGGCAGCTCGCGATCATGGTCGGCGGCGACGCGGCGATCATCGACAAGGCGCTGCCGGTGCTTGAAGGGATGGGCACCTCCATCCTGCGCACCGGCGCCGTCGGGTCGGGGCAGGCGATGAAGGCGCTGAACAATCTGGTCAGCGCCGGCGGCTTCCTGATCGGCATCGAGGCGCTGCTGATCGGGCAGCGCTTCGGGCTGGATGCCGAGGTGATGGTGGACGTGCTGAACGCGGCGACGGGGATGAACAACTCGACGCAGAAGAAGTTCAAGCAGTTCGTGCTGTCGCGGAAGTTCGACAGCGGCTTCTCGCTCGATCTGCTGGTGAAGGACCTGTCCATCGCGCTCGGCGTCGGGCGTGAGACCGGAACCCCGACCCCGTTCTCGGCCCTGTGCCGGGAACTGGCGGCGTCCACCGCCCTGTTGCTGGGCCCAGGGGCGGATCACACCGAGTTCGCGCGGCTGTCGGAGAAGCTGGCCGGCGAGGAACTCGGCGCCAAGAAGTAGCCGCCCCGAAATAAGCGCCCTGGCGCGGGAGAGAACGATGTCCGAGCATATTGTCGTCTCCCGCGCCGACGGCGTGATGGAGATCCGGCTGAACCGGCCGGAGAAGAAGAACGCCCTGACGCGGGCGATGTACGAGGCGATCAGCGTCGGCTTCGAGCAGGCCGACGCCGATCCCGCCGTGCGCGTGGTAATGCTGACCGGCACCGGCGACGCCTTCACCTCTGGCAATGACATCAAGGATTTCCAGCAGCCGGCGCGGGAAGGCCCGAACCGTCCCGGCGGGAGGTTCCTGCCGGCCTTGTCGAAGCTGCAAAAGCCGCTGGTCGCGGCGGTCAACGGCATGGCGATCGGTGTCGGAACCACCATGCTGTTCCATTGCGATCTGATCGTCGCCGCCCGCTCGGCCCGGTTCCAGATGCCGTTCACCAGCCTTGGGGTGGTGCCGGAGGCGGGGAGTTCGCTGCTGGCGCCGGCCGCACTCGGCCATCGCCGCGCATCCGCGATGCTGCTACTGGGGGAATCGATCGATGCGGCGACCGCGCTCGATTGGGGGTTGATCAACAGCGTGGTGGACGACGCGGTGCTGCTGGAGACCGGGCGCGGGCTGGCGCGGCGGCTGGCGGCGCTGCCGCCGCAGGCGGTGCGGCTGACCAAGCGCCTGATCCGGCACGGCGCGCCGGATGTCGCCGGCCGGATCGACGAGGAACTGGTGCTGTTCCGCGAACGTCTCGCCTCCCCGGAAGCGCAGGAGGCGTTCGCCGCGTTCATGGAAAAGCGGAAGCCGGATTTTTCTAGGTTCTCTTGAGCGAAGTGCTATGGTCGGAGATTGCATAGGGGTAGTATCAAAGGGTTTGATTTTTTTATTTATATAGACAATAACGGAAATGAGAAAGGAGGATAACGATGTGGACCACAATAATGACTGTATTGTTGTCATTCATTCTTACTGGTGTTATTGGCAGCAGTCTCCTTCATGCGTGGCAGCGCCGCAATTGGCTTGAACAGCAGCGCCTCTTGGATAGAGAGCGGGAGATCAATGCTCTTCAGGAATTATTCGACGATGTGGCGTTATTTGCGGGAAAGCGGCAATATAGAATGGTCAGATTGTTACTGAATCTTGGAGGGAAAAATAAGGAATCGGTCAATAAGTGTGTCGAAGAATATGGTGAAGCAGTTGTTGCCTGGAATGAACGGTTAAATACGTTATATGCTAAGACTACAATTTTGACTTCATGGAAAAATACCAAGCAGTTGGAAGAAATACAAGAAACATTCGTATATATAGGTCATAAGATCGAAAAAATGACATCGGATTATTCATCTGGAACGAAAATTACCCCGGAGAGAATTAAGAAAATGTCCGATGCATTGAGTGGTCTGCAGGGAAAAATCGGGAAATTTCATAAAGGCGCGCTTCGTTTTATAAACTCTAAGAAGGAGTTAATGTATAAAGATGTAGAATTAACGGAACGTAACCTATACGGACTCCCAACGGGGAAGCTTTTCAAAGCGTTGTTTAAGCCGCGGGTAGAGAGAATTGATATAATTTGATCGTCTTGTTATCTTTTTTCCCACGCGATATTTGGATTTACTGGGCGGGGATATACTAACATTGCTGCGACGATAGAGGCTTCTGAACGATTTAAGGTATCAGGATGTTTGTTGAACATCACATTCGCAGCTTTTTTTACGCCATAAATATGAGAGCCGAAAAAAGCACAATCTAAATAACTTCTAAGTATTTCTATTTTCATATATTTAAATTGTATCAAATATGCCAATAATATTTCATATAATTTTCGCCTAATTGTGGGTTCATAGTATCCAGTGGCGGTCCTCACGAACTGCATGTCTATCGTGCTTGCGCCTCCAAATTTTCTGAAGCTAGCCGCCTTCAAAATCTCCCTTGCGAGCGCTTTCCCGTCGAATCCATTGTGGCGGAAAAACTTGCGATCCTCAGAAATCAGCACCATTTTCTCAACCAACGTTAGTTCGACCGGATAGCTAGACCGTTCACGTGTGTGTCGGGCGATTTGAAAGAGATCGAGGTGAATGCGAATGAGAAATCGCCGCGGGAAAGGAATTCGAAACGGGCTTGTTCTAGTAACCATAGAGAATGCCACACTACAACATTGGGGTATCAAGTTTCGATAACCAACGAGCATCGATGCCGCTCGTATCCTTCTAAGATTGTGACGCTAGTCGAGCGGACTCGCAATGCCTCAGATTGACCACGTCGGTCGATACCCAGCCAAAACGGGGCAAATCCGTGTGGTTTGTCGCCCAATATCGCCAATGTACCTCGGGTCCCAGAAGCACCGCGCATATCCGCTGTTCAGGCCGGGTTTTCCTGCCCGGACGGTCGACCTATAACAACGGATCGATCTCCCGGCGAACGACGCCGGCAAGCAGGAGCGCCGCATGAGTGAACCGACCGGCCCATTGAAGGGCCTGCGCGTATTCGATCTGACCCGGGTATTGGCGGGGCCGACCTGCGCGCAGATGCTGGGCGACCTCGGCGCCGACGTGATCAAGATCGAGAAGCCCGGCGCCGGCGACGACACCCGCGGTTTCGCGCCGCCCTTCATGCCGGGCACCAAGGAAAGCGCCTATTTCGTCGGCGTGAACCGCAACAAGCGCTCGGTGACGCTGGATATCGCCACGCCGGAAGGCCAGGAACTGGCGCTGGCGCTGATCGCCGATTGCGACATCCTGGTGGAGAACTTCAAGGTCGGCGCGCTGGCCAAGTACGGGCTCGGCTACGAGCAACTCCACAAAAAATTCCCGCGCCTGGTCTATTGCTCGATCACCGGCTTCGGCCAGACCGGCCCCTACGCGCCGCGCCCCGGCTACGACAGCCTGATCCAGGGCATGGGCGGGGTGATGAGCCTGACCGGAGAGCCGGAGGGCCAGCCGCAGAAGGTCGGCGTGCCCGTGGCCGACCTGTTCGCCGGGCTGTACGGCTGCATCGGCATCCTGGCGGCGATCCGCCACCGCGACGCCACCGGGATCGGCCAGCAGATCGACATCGGCATGCTCGATACCCATGTCGCCTGGCTCGCCAACCAGGGCATGAACTTCCTGGCCACCGGCGAGAATCCGGTGCGGCTGGGCAACCAGCATCCGAACATCGTGCCGTACCAGGTGTTTCCGACCCAGGACGGCTACATGGTGCTGTCGATCGGCAACGATCCCACCTTCAAGCGCTTCTGCGAGGCGTTCGAGCTGACGCACCTGCTGGCCGACGAGCGGTTCGCCACCAATGCCGCGCGTGTCGCCAACCGCAAGCTGGTCACCGATACGCTGACGCCGACGATAAAGACGCACCCGACGAAATGGTGGGTGGACCGGCTGGAGAAGCTGAAGATCGGCTGCGGCCCGATCAACACGCTGAAGGAGGTGTTCGCCGACCCGCATGTGCAGGCGCGCGGCGTGGTGGTGGAGATGGCGCACACCTCGTTGCCGGGCGGCACGGTGAAGGTGATCGCCAATCCGGTCCGCCTGTCGGAAACCCCGGCGGATTATCGCCTGCCGCCCCCGGTGCTCGGCGAGCATACCGAGCAGGTACTGAAGGAACGGCTGGGCCTGGATGACGCGAAGCTCGCCGATCTGCGGGCGAAGGGGATCATCTGAGGGTGTTGTTCACCACCCTGGATGAGCCAAATCTCAGTCGCCCGCGTCCGTGCGGATGATGAAGCCCGGCACCGGCACCGGCACTGGCAGCGCCCGCCGCGCGCGCTGCGGCGCGGGGATTGCCGCGATCACCGAGGTCGCCACCGACGCCAGATAGGGCAGCGACTGGGTTGCCAGCATCAGGCACCAGAGCCGTGCTTCCGGCGTCGCCAGCCGGTGGACGAGTGCGATGCCGACGATCGCCGACCAGGTCAGTATCAGCAGCGCCAGCTCCTCGCGCGCCATCGCCAGCCCCTGGATCAGGGCCGGCGCCCGCGCCAGCTTCGGCGTGCGCAGGAACGGAGCGGCGCGGATCACCAGACCCTTCCAGACCGCTTTGGCGATGGTGTGGCTGAGCGCCAGACCAGCCACCGCCGCGCCCAGCCGGTCGGCCAGGCCGCATGGCACGCGGCTGCGATACAGTGTCAGGATCTGCGCCAGCTTGAACCCGAACAGCCCGATCGAGGGCAGCATGAACAGGGCGATCGGGAATTCGAAACGCATCGGCGCGACGATCAGCCCGACCGACCAGACCAACCCCATCAGCAGGAACAGCAGCCCCAGCGCATCGCCGACCCAGGGCAGCCATCCGGTCACGAAATGCCAGCGTTGGCCCAGGCTCAGTTCGCGGTTGAACGGCGAGAACAACGCGGCGCAATGGCGGCGGCTGATCTGCATCGCGCCATAGGCCCAACGGAAACGCTGGCGACGGAAGGCGGCGAAATCGTCCGGCATCACGCCTCGGCCAAAGCTTTTGGGCGAATACATCGCCTGCCAGCCGGCGCGGAACAGCCGCAGGCCAAGCTCCGCGTCCTCTGTGATCGTCCATTCCCCCCAGCCGCCGACACCGGCCAGCGCGGTGCGGCGGATCAGGGTCATGGTGCCGTGCTGGATGATCGCGTTGCGCTCGTTCCGGTTGATCATGCCGAGTTGGAAGAAGCCGGCATATTCCCAGAACATCAACCGCTTGAAGGGCGATCCGTCATTGTCCCGGTAATCCTGCGGCGACTGCGCGAACCCCACCTCGGGGGTGGCGAAGCAGGGCACCATGGCGCGCAGCCAGTCGCGGGAGACCACGTAATCGCTGTCCAATATCCCGACGATCTCGGCGTCCGGGCAGGTATTGCGCAGCGCGAAGTTCAGCGCGCCGGCCTTGAAGCCCGGCCATTTGCCCAGATGGAAGAAGCGGAACCGGGCGCCGAGCCGCGCGCAATGCTCGGCCACCGGCTCCCACAGCGCCGCGTCGCTGGTGTTGTTGTCCACCACCAGCACTTCGAAATCCGGGTAGTCCAGTTGCGCCAGCGCATCCAGCGTCTGGCGCACCATGTGCGGCGGCTCGTTGCAGATCGGCAGATGCAGCGAGACCTTGGGCAGCCGCATGCCGGGCGGGGCGGGGAGCGGCGTGAAGCGCCGCTGCCAGACCTGCCCCCAGACCGTCTCGGCCAGATCGAAGCTGTCGGCGAGCAGCAGCAGCAACAGCAGAGCCTGCCCGCCGGCGAGCAGTCCCCAGACCAGGGCGGCGGCGGTGGAAAGATATTTGCCGCTCATTGCCAGCAATACGCAGGCGAGCGTGGCGACGAAGCCCTGCGCCAATCCGGCCAGCAGCAACTTGCCGGGCAGGCGGATGTCCGGCCGGCGCGACAGCAGGGCCAGCGCCAGCAGAGCCGCGATGCCGATGCTGCCCCCGGCCCAAAGCTTCCATGCGGGGTTTTCCCGCACTGGCCCGGTCATCGGCCATTTTGCCGCCCGGTCCAGATCGGACATGCCCCAATAGCCGGCGGCGCGGCCCTCGAAACTGGTCTTCCAGGGCTGGTCGAACGCCTCCATCACGAAGTAGTCGAGCCCGCGGTCTCGCGCGGCGACGAAGAACTGCCGCAGGAACATCGCCTGGTTCACCCGGCTCGCCTCGGCCCCGCCGATCGCCACGCCGTCCGAGGGCCAGCCGACCTCGCCGATCACCACCGGCTTGCCGGGATAGGCGGCGCGCACCGCGTCCAGCTTGTCCAGCATGAAACGCAGCGAGTCCTCGACCGGCAGCCCTTCCCAGTAGGGAAGCAGATGGATGGTAATGAAATCGACCGAGCGCGCCAGCTCGGGATGCGCCAGCCAGACATGCCAGGGCTCGGCGGTGGAGACCGGTACATGCACCGCCTGCTTCACCCGCGCGATGTCGGCGATCAGCTGCTCCGGGGTCAGGTCGTGCCGCAGCAGCACCTCGTTGCCCACCAGCACCCGCTCGACATTGCGGTGCGTCCGCGCCAGTCCGATCAGCTGCTGTATCTCGATGCTGTTTGCCGGCACGTCGCGGCCGAGCCAGGCGCCGAGCGTCACCTTCAGGCGCAGATCCTCGGCGAGCACCGGGATTTCCCCCTGCACGCCCTGCACCGAGTAGGTGCGGATCTGCCCGGCCACACGGGCGGCGCGCACCAGATCGGCGCGCAGTTCGGCCTTGCTCGGATAGCTGCCAGCCTCCGGGCTTTGTCCGCGCTGGAACGGCGAGAATGCCAGGCCGGAGATCTTGCCGACGAAATCCGGCGGCGAGACCGGCTGGTTCGCCGCCGTCCACACGCACAGGGCCAGCAGTGCTGCGATCAGCACCGACAATATCGTCGATGGGTCCAGGAGCCGGGAAGTCCTTGCAGGCGTGGCCATTCCGGTCACGGACCGGTCGGCGTTGGTCGGCATCATGCGTGCTTCCCGAGGTGGGTACGAGCGGAAATGCCCCTACCGCGCCAGACTGTCGCGGTCTAGTGCGGCGTCACCTCGGCCGGTTTGTGGCGGAAGCAAGGCTCCTTGGATTCCCCCCTCGCTTGGCATCTGTCTGATCCGCCAGCATGGGGGTATGCTGGAGCATGTCAGGCGCAATCCCGCGCGCTCCGTTACGATCGAAATCGGACCAAGCATGGCCATCGGCCTGGAAATCGTCTTCATCCTGTTGCTGATCGCGCTCAACGGCCTGTTCTCGATGAGCGAGTTGGCGCTGATCTCGGCGCGCCGCGCCCGCCTCATGGTGCTGGAGCGCAAGGGCGTCGCCGGGGCCACTGTCGCGCGCGAACTGGCGGAGGACCCGGAGCGTTTCCTGCCCACCGTCCAGGTCGGCATCACCCTGGTCAGCGTGCTGACCGGCGTGTTCGGCGGCGCGCGACTCGCTTCCCACATCGAGATCTGGTTGGCGACGTTCGAGTCGACGCGGCCCTTCGCCGAGACGATCTCGCTCGCGGTGGTGGTGGTCGTGACCACCTATCTGACCCTGGTGCTGGGCGAACTGGTGCCCAAGCAGTTGGCGCTGCACCGCCCGGAGGTGATCGCCTCGGCGGTCGCCCGGCCGATCGCGCGCATGACCATGCTCACCGGCCCGGCGGTCTGGCTGCTCGGCCGGTCCTCCACGCTGGTGTTGCGTCTGCTGGGCCGGCACCGCGCGACGCAGCAGGAGGTGACCGAGGAGGAGCTGAAGGCCCTGCTCGCCGAGGGCACCCAGTCCGGGGCGCTGGAGACGGAGGAGCGCGACATGATCGAGCGCGTGCTGCGATTGGCCGACAAGCCGGTGCGCGCGATCATGACGCCGCGAACGGAACTCGCCTGGATCGACCGCACCGACTCGCCGAAGGAGATCGCGGCGACGCTGAAATCCGCGCCGCATTCCCGTTTCGTGGTCTGCGACGGCTCGATCGACAACGTCGTCGGCATCGTCCAGGCCAAGGACATCTTGGATCGCATCCTGAGCGGCGGCGAATTGTCGGTCGCCGCCGCGCTGCGCCAGCCCACTGTGATGCCCGATACCGTCACGGCGTTGGATGCGCTGGAGCGGCTGAAGTCCGACACGCTCGGTCTGGCGCTGGTCATGGACGAGTACGGCAGCTTCGAGGGCGTGGTGACCGCGGCCGACGTGCTGGAGGCGATCGTCGGCGATCCGACCGATGCCGAACCGCAACCCGGGACCGGCCCGAACGAGGCGGACGCGGTGCTGATGATGGACGGCATGATGCCGGCCGACGAACTGAAATCCCGCCTCGGGCTGCCGGACCTGCCGGCCGAGGGCAGCTATCACACGCTGGGCGGGCTGGTGCTGGCCTTGCTCCGCCGCGTGCCACGCGCCGGCGACCGGATTGTGTTCGGCGGCTGGCGCTTCCAGGTCTCGGAGATGGACGGGCGGCGGGTGGACAAGGTGCTGGTCAGCAAGGAGCCGCTAGCGGAGGGGTGAGACCGGGTGATGGTCAGCCCGGCGTCAGGTCGCCCCAGGACGTCGCCTTGCCGATGCGGAGCGCGATCACCGGCAATGCCTCGATCCGCATCGCCGCGTATTGCGGATAGCGGGCCCGCAGCAGCGCCTGCGCCCGGTCGTGCTCGTCGCCATCGGCGAGGATGTCCGCCGTGCCGCGCAGCATCACCCAGCCCAGGCGGCGCCAGTCCTCGTCGTAGCGGTCGATTGTGACCGCCACCGCCGGATTCTGCCGGATGTTGGCGAGCCGCTTCAGCGGCCGGGCGGATGCGCGCTTGGGCTTTTCGTCGATGCTGACATAGAGCGTGGCCCCCGCGATCGCGTAGCACACCGGCACCACATGCGGCGCGCCCGTGGCGTCGGCGGTGGCGAGGTGGCCGACCCGCCGCGCGTCCAGGAATTGGCGCATCGCATCGTTCAGCACCTCATGTCCCCGCGCGCACGGCCCAGCCCATGTCCCAGAACGCCGCTTCCAGGCGCGTCGCGGCGGTGAAGGTGGCCAGCAGGTCGGGGTAGCGGGCTTCCGCCCCGCGCGTCGCGCCCAGCCGGTCCAGGTTCTCGATGGCGGCGAGGGCAACGGCGCGATAGTCCGCACCGGCATAGGCGTCGATCCAGGCAGCGTACGGGTTGCCAACGCGCCCAGTCGCCGGGTCGGCGATCAGCCGCTCGGCCACCTCGGCGTAGCCGACTATGCAGGGCACCAGCGCCGCCTCCAGGTCCAGCCGGTCGCCGGCGTGGCCGCGCTCCAGCACGAAGCGGGTGTAGGCGACGGTTTCCAGCGCCTCCGGCTCTGCCGCCATGTCCGCTTCCGACAGGCCCCATTCGGCGCAGTAGGAGACGTGCAGCGGCATCTCCACATCGACGATGGCGGCGACCGAGGCGGAGGCCGCGCGCAACTCGCGCAGGGTCGCGCTCTTGTAGCCGGCCAGCGCATAGGCGCGGGCGAACTGGATCAGGAACAGATAATCCTGCTTGAGATAATGCTGGAACGCCGGCCTGGCCAGCGTGCCGGCACCGAGGGCGAGGACGAAGGGATGGCGCACATAGCCTTCCCACGCCGTGCCGGCGTCGCGGCGCAGCCGGCCGAACAGGCCTTGTTCGAGTGGAAGACGATCCGCCGTCGGCTTCATGCTGCTTCCTTCCGGTCAGGTCTCCCAGATGGGATGCTATGTCGCCGTCTGGCCTGTCAATCCAGCGATTTGCGGAAGCGCAGAACACTCAGCGTCAGCATTCCCACCCCGAGCAAGGCCATGGCAGCCAGATTGGGCCAGAGCACGTCGATTCCGACGCCCTTGAGGAACACCGCGCGGATGACCACCAGGAAGTAGCGCAACGGATTGATCAGCGTGAACCATTGCAGGGCTTGCGGCATGGCGGCGATCGGGAAGGCGAATCCCGAGAGGATGAAGAACGGGTTCACCAGGAAGAAGTTCAAGGCGAACGCCTGTTGCTGGGTGCGCGCCAATGTCGACAGCAACAGACCGAGGCCGAGTGCCGCCAGCAGGAACAGCGACGCCCCGAGCAGCATGACCAGCGGGCTGCCGACGAACGGGATGTGGAACCACAGCACGCCGAAGGTTGTTACCAAGGCCACGTCGCCGAGGCCGATCAGGAAGAACGGCACCGTCTTGCCGAGGATGAACTCGAACGGCCGGATGGGGCTCACCATGATCTGCTCCAGCGTTCCCACTTCGCGTTCGCGCACCACGGCGAAGGCGGTCAGACTGACCACCTGGATCAGGGTCAGTGTGCCGATTACGCCGGGGATGAAGAACCAGCGGTCATCGAGCCCTTCGTTGAACCAAGGCCGTTCCCGCAGCGACGCGGCGATGCTGGGGGCAGCCACCCCGGTCTGTGTCGGCCAGGCGCCGGCCATCGCGTCGGCCTGGAATTGCGCGACGATCTGGCTGACGTAGCCGAGCGCGATCAGCGCGGTGTTCGAATTGGTGCCGTCCACCGCGACCTGCAACGGCGCTGTCTGCCCGTTGCTCAGGTTCTGCGCGAAGCCGGCATGGATCACGATGGCCACCACCGCCCGGCCGGTGTCGATGTCGTGGGTCACCTGACGCTGCGTTTGCGCGATGTCGACGATGTCGAAGCGGCCGGTCGCCACGAAATGCGAGATCAGGCCGCGGCTTGCCTGGCTGTGATCGAGGTCGAGCACGGCCGTCGCCACATGATTGACCGTGAATGTCGCGGCATGGCCGAACACGACCACCTGAATGAGCAGTGGCACGACCAGGCGAAACATCGCCCAGCGATCGCGGCGGAGTTCGAGGAACTCCTTCATCAACATCACGTAGAGACGCTCGAACATCGTCTAGTCCAGCCGCTTGCGGAAGGCGCGGGCGGCGATCCAGATGATGGCCACCGCATACAGCACCAGCGCCAGGATCGGCCCGGCTAGATCCCCGATCATGCTGCCCTTGAGGAAGACCGCCCGAAGGATGGTGACGTAATAGCGCGCATAGACGATCAGGGTCACGGCCCGGATCGCGGCCGGCATCTGATCGATCGGGAACGTGTAGCCCGACAGCAACGTGATCGGCAGCAGGGTGAGCATGAGCGCGATCTGGCTCGCGCCGACCTGGCTGCGGATACGCACCGATACCAGATAGCCGATGCCCAGCACGACCAGGGTGAACAGCGCCGTGGTCAGCATCAGCGTGCCGAGGCTGCCGCGGAACGGCACCTGAAACCAGAAGGCGGCGGCGCAGAGGCAGAACGCCGCGTCAAACAGTCCGATGAAAAAATAGGGCACCAGCTTGCCGACCATCACTTCCAGCGCGCTCACCGGTGTTGAAATGAGCTGCTCCATGGTGCCGCGTTCCCACTCGCGCGACACGGTAAGCGATGTGAGCTGAGCGCCGACCAGGCCGAGGATCACCGCGACCACGCCGGGAATGATGAAATTGCGGCTGTCCAGCCCCTCGTTGAACAAGACGCGCGGCTCCAGATCGACGCTGCCCACCGTTTGCGGCCGGGTTCCGTGCGCCGCCGCCCAGCTTGCCTGGAAATCCGCCGTCGCCAGGGCGATCACGCCTCGCGCGTAGCCGATGGCGATGTTCGTGGTGTTGGCATCGGTCGCATCGAACACCGTCTGCACCGGGGCGGTGCCCGTCGTGGTCAGCGCGCGCGAGAAATTCACCGGGATCGTCACCACCCCGATGCAGGTGCTGCGATCCATCGCATCGCGTACCGCTCGTTCGTCATGCAGCGTATGGGCGGGCGTGAACCAGCCCGAGGCGACGAACCGCTGCACCAGCTCGCGGCTGATTTGGCTGTTCTCCTGGTCGTAGACGCAGAGCGGCACGCGCTTTATGTCGAGGCTGACGCCGTAGCCGAGCAGCACCATCTGCATCAACGGCATGAGCAGGGCGATGGCGAGGCTGCGCGGGTCGCGCCAGACCTGCAACGTCTCCTTGAACGCGATGGCGAACAGGCGGCGCAGGTTCATGCGTTCGCCTCCGCCGTCCGCGGTCTGGAGACCAGCTGGACGAACACGTCCTCCAGGCTGGGTACGATGCGGTGCGGCGGGCCGGCCGCGATCCCCTGCCGCGCCAGCAGCGGTTGCAGGTCCGCCGCTTCGTCGGCCTGGCGCAGCAGTACGTGCAGCTTGTCGCCGAAAATCGCCGCGTCGATGACGCTTGGCGCCTGCCGCAGCGCCGTCAGCGCCGCTCCGAGCGTCGAACAGTCGAGTTCGTACAGCACGCCGCCGAGTTCGCGCCGGCGCAGCTCTCCCGGACTGCCGATCGCCACCAGCCTGCCGGCGTCGATCAGCGCGATCCGGTTGCAGTATTCCGCCTCGTCCATGTAGTGGGTCGATACCAGGATCGTGACGCCGTCCGATGCCAGTTGGTGGATCAGGTCCCAGAACCGCCGGCGGGCTTCCGGCTCAACCCCCGATGTCGGTTCGTCGAGAAACAGCACCGGCGGGCGATGCAGGATGGCGCAGCCAAGTGCGAGCCGCTGCTTCCAGCCGCCGGCGAGGGTTTGCACCAGTGCGTTCTCTCGCCCATCCAGTCCCGCCATGGTGATGGCAAGCCGCATGCGCGCCTCGATGTCACCACGCGGCACCCGGTAAAGGCCGCCGAAAAACCGCAGATTCTCCCGCACGGTGAGGTCCGGGTAGAGCGAGAATTTCTGCGACATGTAGCCGATATGCGCCCGCACCGCCTCGGGCTCGCGGGCAACGTCGAATCCGGCGACCGAGGCACGCCCAGCGGTTGGCCGCAACAGACCGCAGAGCAGGCGGATGGTGGTGGACTTGCCGGCCCCGTTCGGGCCGATGAACCCGACGATCTCGCCGGTGGCGATGCTGAGGTCGAGCCGGTCCACTGCCGTGAAGGCCCCGAATTTCTTGGTCAGTCCCTCGGCGACCACGGCTTGGTTACTACTCGTCATGCCGCGTCCCCCGATCCGAGCAGGGCGACGAACACGTCCTCGATGGCCGGTTCGATCCGCGCGATCTCGGCATCTTCGATTCCCTGCGCGGCGAGCCTGGCGTGCAACTCCGGCAATCGGCGGTCGGCGTCATCCACCCGGACATTGACACGGTCGCCCATGAGCAGCAGGCCGAGGACGCCATCGGTGCCCTCCAGCGCCGCGCGCGCGCCACGCGCATCCCGCGTCACCACCGCGAGCAACGCGCCGGGCATCATCTGCTTCAGCCGCGCGGGTGTGTCGCAGTGGCGGATTTCGCCTGCGTGCAGCAGAGCCAGCCGCGAACAGCGCTCGGCTTCGTCCATGTAGGCGGTGGACAGCAGGATGGTGACGCCCTGCTCGCGCAAGCCATAGAGGATGCCCCAGAAGTCGCGGCGCGAGACCGGGTCCACGCCGGTCGTGGGCTCGTCGAGCAGCAGCACGCGTGGGGTGTGGATCAGCGCGCAGACCAGGCCGAGCTTCTGTTTCATGCCGCCGGAGAGCTGGCCGGCAAGGCGGCGGCGAAACGGCAGCAGGCCGGCCGCCGCAAGCAATTCCTGGCTGCGTTCGCGGCGGACCTTGGCCGGTACCGCGAACAGCGTGGCGTAGAAGAAGATGTTCTCGGAGACCGTCAGGTCTTCATACAGGCCGAAGCGCTGCGGCATGTAGCTGAGATATGGCTTCGCGGCCTCCGGATCGGCCACGACGTCGATGCCTTCCAGGCGGATATCGCCGGCATCGGGGCGCAGCACGCCGGCAAGCATCCGCATGATCGTGCTCTTGCCGGCACCATCCGGGCCGACGAGGCCGAATATCTCCCCGCGTCTGACCGCGAGATCGATCCCTCGCACCGCCGGTACCGAACCGAAGCGCCGGACGAGGCCTTGTGCGAAGACCACGACCTCAGCCTCGGGGGTGGTCATTTTCCGGGCGGCAGCGCGGCGATGCTGGCATCCGTCGGCATGCCTGGCAGCAGCTCATGCGTCGGGTTGTCGATGTCGATGCGTATGCGATAGACGAGCGTCACCCGCTCGGCATGCGTCTCGACCGTCTTGGGGGTGAACTCAGCCTGCGGCGAAATGAAGCTGATGCGGCCGTGGTATATTTTATCCGGGTAGGTGTCCGTTGTCACATCGGCCGGCTCGCCGAGGCGTATCTTGCCGATATCCTGCTCGTTGATGTAGGCGCGCAGCCAGACATGGTCGAGATCGTCGAGCGTGAAGATCGCCACTCCCGGCCCGGCCAGCTGGCCCAGCTCGGCTTCGCGCACCGCAATCACGCCATCGAATGGCGCTCGCAGCGTCGTGTAGCCGAGCGTCACCTCGTCAAGAGCGAGCTTTGCCGCCGCCGCCGCTGCGTTGGCCTGCGCCAGGCCCACATTGGCCGTCGCCACCTGCACCATGGCCTGATCGCGCGCCAGCGCCGCCGCCGATTGCTGCGCCGCGGTCCGGGCAAGATCGCGGGCTTGCACCGTGCCTGCGGCGGTTTTCATCAGTTCCTCGGCCCGCGTATAATCGAGTTGCTTCTCCGCGAGGTCGAACTGATCGCTGGCGACGCTGTGCTGCGCCGCGACCAGGCTGCTTTGGTTCACCGCGATCTGGGCCGATGCGACCTGCTGGTTGGCGCGATCGATCTCGACCTGCTGGCGGTACAGTCGATCGTCGACGCGCGCCAGCACCGTATCGCGGGCAACATGGGCGCCCTCGTCGAATGGCAGCTCGACGATGGGTGCCTGTACCTGCGTGAAACTCAAGACGCTCTGGTGCGCCTCGATGTTGCCGGAAACGGCGATCAGGCCAGGACCGGCCGGTGTGCCGAACAACGCTGCCGGCAAGGCGAGCGGCCATTGCCAGAGCCCGTACCCACCGGCAGCGAGCACGAGGACGACCAAGGTGAGCAGCAGGGCGCGCCGGGGATGGGTCATCGACTAGTACAGGGTACCAGGGCCGGTCAACCAGCCAATGATCTAGGTCAAACCACCCTGGACGCCCCCGCCTGCAGCGATCCTGCGGCACAGGAGGCGTATCGCAGCAAGACGTGATTATAACATATTGAAAATGCTGGCGTCCCCGGCGGGAGGGGAACTTGTGACGATGGACCTTCGGTTAGTGCGTTGATTACATTGATATAATCGGTAATTTCGATGTAACGTTGGTGGTGTAACGCAGCGTGTGTAACGGTGGCGAGCCGAGGCCATCCTACCCTCTGCCGCCGGTTGCCGGGCCGTGGCTCTGGCCGCCCATCCTTTCGCATCAGGACCGTTGCAGTCCCCGAAGTTCCCCCCTAGCGTCGTGGACAAGCGGGACAGCAGCCCCCCGCTGCCTCTGCCCGCCGCTCCAGCGGACTTGCTGCGGCCGCATTTGGCACCCCCAGAGGATACGACATGTATCTGTCACCCTTCGCTATTCTCTTCATTGTCATCGTCGTGATCGGGATACTGGTCGAGGTTGTGAAGAGGAGACGCGAGCAAAAACAGGAACTGGTGCGTGATCTGAATGAGACCATCCGCCTCCTACGCTACTGCGCCAAAGAAGATTTTGCGGGGATAGTGGGGTTGGATGGGGAGAACAGGCGATTGGATGAGAAGAACAAGCAATTGGAGCAGGCCAATGCGCGCGCCCACGCCGTCCTGTGGGCGTTGCTGGAGAAGGCCCAAGCTCGCTATGAGCCCTATGCTGGATTTGACATGCCCCTCCTGTCGCAGCGTATGGACGCCGAGACGTTTGAGCAACTCAGCATTGACGTTGCCGCCGCCAAGGGGGACCTCGACTTCCTCACTCAGGCACTCTATGGCCCAGACAAGTCCGACCAGGGAAACTTCAAGGACAAAATTGCCGCTGCTGCTGCTGCTGCCCGCGCGGGCCGCCCCGTCTCCCTGGAGCACGTCCATCAAGCGATTGACGCGCTGACGCAAGCTGGCCGTTTCACCTCGGCTCAGGGGGCGTCTCTGAAGTCTCACAATGGCCCCCTGCTCGGTTCCGCTGGTGTTCACACGGTGGACGCGATCACCCACCAACTCGTCACCAGCCCATCCCTGGCAAGT
>PKWQ01000147.1 GCA_003133265.1 Acetobacteraceae bacterium | reverse complement strand
CAGCCGCAAATCCGGCGCTTGCTGGCGGATCGCCGCCACGGTATCGGCCAGACGCTGGGCCAGCGCGCGGGCGGTCGCGGGCAATGCGGCGGCGGACAGCGCCGCCAGCGCCCGGTCGGCGGCGCCGGCCGCCAACAGCAGGTCGGTCAGGGTCGGCGCCAGCCGCCCGCCATGGCGGGCAACGGCGGCGGCATCCTTGCGATCCAGCGCGCGGGCGAGCGCCACCCGCTCGCTGCCCTCGATGCCGGCATCGTCCAGCAGCGCCGGGGTCAGCGTGGGCAAGGTCAGGTCGAAGCTGGCGCGGGCGAGCCCGACCGATTGCAGCGCTTCCGCGCCGACCAGCACGATCTCGGCGTCCGCGTCCGGGCTGTCGCAGCCGATCAGCTCAATCCCGGCCTGCGCCAGTTGCCGGTCCGGATCGAGCTGGGTGCCCGACACGCGCAGGCACTGCCCGGCATAGGACAGCCGCAGCGGGCGCGGCGCGGCGCCCAACCGGGTGGTGGCGATGCGGGCGACCTGCGGGGTGGTGTCGGCGCGCAGGCCCATCATGCGATGGCTGTCAGGGTCCATCAGCCGGAAGGTCTGCTCGGCCACCGCCGCGCCGGAGCCGGCGAGGAGACTGTCCTCGAACTCGATCAGCGGCGGCTTAACCCGCTGGTAGCCGTGCGCGGCGAACACGTCCATCAGCCGCTCGACCGAGGACGCCTCGGTCTCCGCATCGGGCGGCAGCAGGTCGCGCAGGCCGGCGGGAAGCAGGGCCAGATTGTTGGGGAGATCGTCGGTCATCGCATCCGCTGTACAAGGTCGAAGCCCCGAAGAACGCCGACGGGGCCGAACAGCGGCGTATAGCACCGGCCGGGCGGCACAGAAAGGCGGGGGTCGGGGTGGGGGCGGAACGGGATCGGTGACAGGCCCAGCGTCTTAGGGATCACTGCCCGCACATATAATGGGAATTAGGTAAAATCGCTGTAGGGCGTGACAGTAGCCATTGCGGCAGTGTTCGCTCTGCACTCCACGACCTCCACGAGGTGGGCAGCCCGAAGCGCGCGGTCTGTATTCCCCGTTTGTATTGCCCGCTTCAAGCGGGCATCTGCCCATTGAGCTATCCGCTCAAGTCGCAAAATCTCAAGGGGGTCATTGGCCTTGCGCATCATGATCCATATGCTCTTTGACGGTTATCGCACCAGCATCTTATTTGAGGCCCTACTTTGGCTTAGAGGCCGCCGCTTGTCCGGTGCTATTCCCCGGCGCGGCGGCGGGCCACATAGGGGCCGGGGCAGGCGGGCGGGTGGTGATCTGAGAAGTGGCGTTGACCCCCCCCTTCACGACATAACCCTCGTTTAGCGGCTTGAGCTTACTAAAGCCGTCCATGGCTAAAGTGCGACGTTCAGTCATTTGTCAGGGTCCTCTTCAGCGTCGGGTTTGCCATAGGGAAACTCGATGTGGATATTCTCCGGCGGCCGGGCAAGATAGAGACGAGGTATCCTGTAAAGTTCCTCACTGTCAAAATTATAGACTATTACATCCAACAACACCAGTTCCCGGAGCTTGTCGGTCTCTGAGAAGGTATTGACCCACCCGGCATATACATACTGGTTAGCGAAATCACGGACATGCACATATTCAACCACCGCGTCCCGTGAGTTGAATGTATGGTCCCATACATCTTCGTCGCCATATTTCTTTGTGGCCCCAATTTTTTGCAGCAGCCACGTCAGGGCTTTGTAATTGGACAGATAAAGCCAGAGAACCGAGAGAACCAGACCGATTCCAAGACCCCACAGGACTTCGTGTAGAATGTCTTTCGTGACAATTCCCTTTGTCCCCGCGTCCGCCAGATCGGCCATGGTGAAGGGCCATCCGAGAGCGGCAAAGAGGATGAACTCAACGGTATATATAGCGATTCCAAAGATGAAGGCGCGAAGGAAAAACTGGGAGTCCGAGGGCTTCACCTTCGCTGCGTAGCTGGCATCGAGACGCGCCCAGATAATCCCCGGCAGGAAAATCACGGCCAGCTGCAGAATGAGGAGATCGACCTTCATAGCCCCGTCCTATTTCGCAGGCACATCATAACAGGCTCTGTCCGTGTCGCCCTATAGCGACGGACTGCCCCTCGCCTCGCCCAATCACCCTTCCACCACCTTCCGCACCCCCCAGCAGCGTATGCTGCCGTGACCGAGGGCGGGGTCGCGAAATACGGCGCCACCTCGACCGTGACGAAGACGCTCCGCCACCACCCTGCCTACCCGCCAGCGGCGCGCTTCAGTTCCTCGAACGCCTCCGGGTTAACCAAAGCGGACAAATCGCCCGGGGCCTCGCCGGTCAGTGCCGCGCGCACCAGACGCCGCATCGTCTTCATGTTGCGGGTCTTCGGCAGTTCGCTGACCAACAGGGTACGTTTCGGGCGGAATGGCGTGCCGTGGCCGGCTACGACGGCGCGCGCCAGAGCGTCGGCGAGGCCCGCCGCGCCAGGATCGATCGGCACCACGGCGATCGCGACGGCGGAGCCGGAGGTCGGGTCGGGGATGCCGACAACCGCGGCGTCCGACACCAGGCCGGTGG
>PKWQ01000405.1 GCA_003133265.1 Acetobacteraceae bacterium | reverse complement strand
ACCGAGCGCGAGGCGCTGGCGGCGGCGCGGCGCTGCGCGGCGATCGAGGGGATACCGATCGGCATCTCCTCCGGCGCGGTGTTGCACGTCGCGCTGGAGATGGCACGCGATCCCGCCAACAAGGGCAAGCTGATCGTCGGCATCGCCGCATCCTTCGCCGAGCGCTATTTGTCCACGGCGCTGTTCGCCGGGCTGTGAGCATCGCGGTTTTCGTCGCGGACGAATGCGATTTTCGTAACGTCTGTCGAGACAACGCCAGCGTAAAGAGGAGTGGCCGCTCGTGCAGTTGACGACCAAGGCCGAAGCCCCGGGCAGCCTGCCCTTGGCGATCGCCGCGGCGACGATCGGCTATGCCATCTTCCTGTTCGCACCGCAGGTGCTGAACGATGGCGATACCTATTGGCATATCACGGCGGGCGAGTGGATTCTGCGGCATGGCGCGGTCCCGCATGTCGATCCGTTTTCCCATAGTTTCGCCGGCGCACCCTGGCAGGCGCATGAGTGGCTCTCCGAGGTGCTCATGGCGCTCGCGTACCGGGCCGGCGGCTGGGATGGGGTTCTCGTGCTCTTCGGTAGCGCAACGGCGCTGGCGCTCGGGATGATGACGTGCCATCTGGCACGCTGGACGGACCGGCTAGCGACCCTGCTTCTGCTCGTGGTTGGTGCCGCCTGCATCAGCCCCAGCCTGCTCGCGCGGCCGCATATCCTGGCACTTCCGATCCTGGAACTTTGGACCGCCGGCCTGCTGTTTGCGAGGAGCAGGGGAAGGGCGCCGTCTCTACTCCTTCTGCCGCTCATGCTGATCTGGGCGAACCTGCACGGCAGCTTCATCTTCGGTCTTGCGCTCACCTTGCCGCTTGCCCTGGAAGCCGTGATCGAGGCGGGGGAAGGCTGGGTGCTGGTTGTGCGCGGATGGGGGCTGTTCGTCGGGGCTGCCGTCGTGGCGTCGCTGGCAACGCCACATGGCTGGCATGGGCTGCTGTTCCCGTTCCAGCTGATGCGCATGACGCAGCTTTCCAAGATCGGCGAATGGGAGGTCACGAATTTCCAGAATCTCCAACCGATCGAAATTGCCCTGATGGCGTTGCTCTACGTCACCTTGTCGCGCGGGATACGGTTGCCGCTGCTGCGGCTTTTCATCCTGATGGGTCTGCTCCATCTCGCACTCCAGCACACGCGTCACCAGTTGCTGGCCGGAGTCGTGGGTGCGCTGGTCCTGGCCGAGCCGCTTGGCCGCGCTTTCGCCCACGAAACGGATGCAACTCCCACTATACCGGGCCGAAGCCGGTCCCTCGGACGGTCATGGACCGTTGCCGGTTTGGTCTTGATGCTGGCGCTGACGGTGCTGCGGGTCGCGTATCCTGTCGTGCGCACGAACGACATCGCATCGCCGGTCACCGCGCTGGATCACGTGCCGGCCGAGATCGTCCGCACTCCGGTGTTCAACGAATATGGTTTCGGGGGGTATCTGATATTCAAGGGCATCCGCCCGTTTATTGACAGCCGCGCCGATATGTACGGCGACGCCTTCCTTTCCGCCTACGGCGAGATCATGCAACCGAACCGGGAGGCTTTCGAAAGAATGGTCGACAAGTACGGCACCCGGTGGACGATCCTAAGGGCGGGATCCCCGCTCGTGGGCATGCTGGACGTGATGCCGGGGTGGCGGCGGCTTTATGCCGACCGCGTGGCCGTGGTGCATGTTCGGACGGACGGGAAGCCGTAACGAAGAGAGGGTGGACGGCATGACGGAGCGTTCCTGGGTCGATGTGCGGACAGACCCGCGTGGCGTGGCCACGGTGACGATCGACAACGCGGAGAAGCTAAACGCGCTTGCCGGTCCGGTCGCGGCGGCGCTGGTCGCGGCGGTGGAGACACTCGGCCGCGACGACCGGCTCCGCGTGATCGTGCTGCGCGGGGCAGGGGAGCGCGCCTTCATCGGTGGCGCCGACGTGCGCGAATTGGCAAGCCTGAACGCCGATACCGCCGCGTCGTTCATCACCGGCATCCATCGCGCCTGCGACTGCCTGCGCCGCGCCCCGGTGCCGGTGATCGCGCGCATCCAGGGCTACGTGCTGGGCGCGGGGCTGGAGGTCGCGGCGGCCTGCGACATGCGGGTGGCATCCACCGATTCCGTGTTCGGCATGCCGGAAGTGCGGATCGGCATCCCCTCGGTGGTCGAGGCGGCGCTGCTGCCGCAACTGATCGGCTGGGGACGGACGCGGCAGTTGCTGCTGACCGGCGACAACATCTCCGCCGAGCAGGCGCGGGACTGGGGCCTGATCGAGGAAAAAGTGGTGCCGGCGGAACTGGACGCCGCTGTGGAACGGCTCGTCGCCTCCATCCTGGCTTCGGGGAAGGAAGCGGTACGGTTGCAGAAGGCGCTGATCCGCGACTGGGAGGAACTGCACACCGCGGCGGCGGTCCAGCGCGGCATCGCCTGCTTCGCCAGCGCGTTCGCCACCGACGAGCCCAGCCGGATGATCGGGCACGCGCTGGAGCAGATGCAAAATCGCCGCAAGCCGTAGTTCTGTAAACCGATCCGATTACGCAACTAACGTGCAGGATAAAAACGGGGCGCCGGTTGTGCCGGCGCCCCGTTCCGTGTTCGCGGTCGGCCCAATCAGAAGGCGAGGACGACGTCCGTGCCGATGGTGAAGGCGCCGCTGTCCTTGCCGTCGTTGAACGGCTTGGCGTTATTCAGCGAGGTATCGTAGCGGATTTCCGGGCGGATCATCAGCGAGGCGATCGGCGCAGGGAGCTTCGGCTTATAGGTCACGCCGAGCGTAATGGCCCCGTAGGTGGTAGATTTCCCGAAGGGCACGGTGGTGTAGGCACCGCTGGGGTAGCCTGCCTGAGCGCTGGCGAAGTCGTGATTGCCGGGGAACGCGGCGACGTAGAAGTTCTTGTCGTCGACGAAGATTTCGGCGCGTCCGTTCAATGCCACGGTGTCGGTCAGCGCATAGGATGCGTACTGCGCCAGGCCATAGGCGCTAGCCCTGTCGGTGGCCGGGTTGTCGTCGTGGACGTAGTCACCCTCGGTGATCAGGGTCAGCGTCGGGGTTGCCTTCCATGTCACCACGACGTCGTTGTAGTAGCGATTGTAACGGTTGGCGAGCGGCGTCGAGCGCCCCGGGTCCTCCGGCCCGATATGGGTCAGTGCCAGAACGGTCAGGTTGCCGCCGAGCAGATTGAGCCCGATGCCGCCCAGGCCGGCATAGGAGGAGTTGTTGTCGCCCTGATACGGACCAAGCGTCGTATTCACGCCGGAATCGACGCCAAGATACACGTCCAGCATGTCGTTGACGTGCGTCGTGGTGAGCAGGCCGGTGTGCTTCAGCGGCAGACCCATGTTGAAGATGTAGGAGTGGGAATAGAACGGGTTGGTCGACGGATCGATCGTCTCGGCGCCCAGCGGCGTGGAATACATCCCGGCCTTGAGGTCGACGCCGCCCTCGGTCAGCCAGGGCGTGTGCAGCAGCACGTTCGCTTCCACGACGTCGGCCTTGTAGCGATCTCCGCCGTTGAGGTTGGCGAGGCCGACAAACTGGGTGTAGCGCGCGTCGGAGCCGTACATGACCTGCAGCTTGAAGCCGAGATCATAGTCGGTGGCCTTCGGGTCGAGCGGCCGGGTCATGGTCAGAAGCACCTGGTTGAGCTGGACCTGATTGGCGTGGTCGGTGAACATCTGGCCGTAATTCTCACCGTGGCTGGACGGATTGCCGATGATGCCGGCTTCGACCTGCGCGCCGAAGGTGATGGTGTCGACCCAGACCGCCGGGGCGGCGGGCGGTGCGTCCGCGGCGCGGGCGGCCGGGCTGATGGCGGAGGCGATGCCGACGGCCGCCAGCATGGTCGTGGCGCGCAGCAGCTTCTTGGTTGTCATTGTGAGCGTCTCCAGTCGAGGTGTTATAAGTCCGGTCGAGAGCGCCCTCCCCACGAGGGCGCTCTCTTGTCGGTGATGGCGGATCAGCCGATCTGTTCGCCGTGCAGCACGATGTCCAGACCTTCGCGCTCCTGCTCGGCGTCGACGCGTAGGCCGACGACGGCATCGACGATCTTTAGGATGATGAAGGTCACCACGCCGCTGTAGACCAGTGTCGAGATCACGCCGATTGCCTGTAGTTCAAGCTGGTGCAGGCCGCCCGAGCTGCCGTCCGGGCTCGCGTCGGTCGCCGACAGCGGGCCGTAGGCAAACACGCCGGTCAGCAGGGCGCCGACGATGCCGCCGATGCCATGCACGCCGAAGGCGTCCAGGCTGTCGTCATAGCCGAGCATGTGCTTCAGGCTGGTCGCAGCCCAGAAGCAGATCACGCCGGCGGCGAGGCCGATGATCAGACCCGGGCCGGGCAGCACGAAGCCGGAGGCCGGAGTGATCGCCACCAGGCCGGCAACCGCGCCGGAGATGGCGCCGAGGACGGACGGCTTGCCCTTGACGATCCACTCCGCGAACATCCAGCTGAGCGCCGCGCCGGCGGTCGCGATCTGCGTCACCGTCATGGCCATGCCCGCACGCCCGCCGGCGGAGACCGCCGAGCCGGCGTTGAAGCCGAACCAGCCAACCCAGAGCAGCGAGGCGCCGATGACCGCGTAGGCGAGGTTGTGCGGCGCCATGTTGTCCTGGCCGTAGCCGACGCGCTTGCCCAGCACGAGGGCGCAGACCAGCCCGGCGATGCCGGCGTTGATATGCACCACGGTGCCACCGGCGAAGTCGAGCACGCCGAGAGCAGCGGCCCAGCCGGTTGCGCCCCAGACCCAGTGCGCGATCGGCGAGTAGACCAGCAGCGACCACAGCACCGTGAAGATGCACAGTGCCGAGAACTTCATGCGATCGGCGAAGGCGCCGGCGATCAGCGCCGGGGTGATGATCGCGAAGGTCATCTGGAACATCATGTAGACGGTTTCAGGCACCGTCTGCGGCTGGGCGTTGTCGGTGCCGGCGCCGAGGACGAAGGCAACGTCGTTGCCCTTGCTGATGCCGTCGGCGATCCCGTGCAGGAGCAGCCGGGAAAGGTCGCCGATGTAGGCATTGCCGTTGGTGAAGGCCAGGCTGTAGCCGGCGGCGAACCAAACCACTGTCACCAGACAGGTGATGACGAAGGACTGCATCATGGTGGCGAGCACGTTCTTCTTGCGCACCATGCCGGCATAGAACAGCGCCAGCCCGGGGATGGTCATCAGCAGCACCAGCGCCGTGCTGGTCAGCATCCAGGCGGTATCGCCGCTGTCCAGCTTGGGCACCACTGCGGCAGCGGCTGCCGCCGCGGCGGGGGCAGCGTCCTCGGCGAACGCCGAGGCCGCCGTCAGCGAGGCGGCCAGCAATGTGGTCAACCCCAGAAAACCACGGGATAGTTTCATTGTTCTTGTCTCCGATATGACGGTCACAGCGCTTCGGCGTCCAATTCGCCGGTGCGAATGCGGACAGCGCGACCGATGTCCATGACAAAGATCTTGCCGTCGCCGATCTNNACGAAGATCTTGCCGTCGCCGATCTTGCCGGTGCGGGCAGCCTTCGTGATCGCTTCGACAACCTGCTCGGCCAGATCGGCTGGCACCGCCACCTCGATCTTCAGCTTGGGCAGGAAATTCACGTGATACTCGGCGCCGCGGTAGATCTCGGTCTGGCCCTTCTGCCGGCCGAACCCTTTCACCTCGGAAACCGTCAGCCCCTGTACGCCGAGCGGCGTCAGCGCCTCCCGGACCTCGTCGAGTTTGAACGGCTTGATGATGGCGATGATGAGTTTCATGTCACTGCCCCGCTTTTAATCGGCCTGTATTTCATTGCCTCATTCCACTCCGCCGCCAGGCTTCGCCTTCCCCCACGGAAGATGTGTGCCTCGGTCGTGGGGAATGCATTTCAAGAACCGTGCCAGGACGGAGGCATCGTCGTTTCCGCCGGAAATCGTCCATTCGCGGCGGCGGCGCGGCCATTGCTGGGTCAGAGGGTGCGGTGAGGTTGCCTATCTGTTAGGCAAATGCTTGTGAATGATCTGGAAATGACAATTATTTGAATTATTTGAATACAGAACGCCCCGCCGTCCGGGGGGACGACGGGGCGTTTGCAGCGTTGGCCGATCATCCCGGGCGGTGTCCGCCCGAGATGTGCCGAGGCGGTATCAGACGGAGTAGTACATCTCGAACTCGACCGGGTGCGGCGTGTGCTCGAAGCGGTACACCTCGGACCATTTCAGCTGGATATAGCTTTCGATCTGGTCCTTGCCGAACACGTCGCCGGCGAGCAGGAAGTCATGGTCGGCTTCGAGCGCGCCGATGGCCTCGCGCAGGCTGCCGCAGACGGTCGGAATGCCCTTCAGCTCCTCGGGCGGCAGGTCGTACAGATCCTTGTCCATCGGGTCGCCCGGGTGGATCTTGTTTTTGATGCCGTCCAGACCCGCCATCAGCATGGCGCTGAAAGCGAGATAGGGGTTGGCGGCGGCATCGGGGAAGCGGACCTCGACGCGCTTGGCCTTCGGATTGGTCGCATACGGGATGCGGCAGGAGGCCGAGCGGTTGCGGGCCGAGTAGGCCAGCAGCACCGGAGCCTCGAAACCCGGGATCAGGCGCTTGTAGCTGTTGGTCGCCGGGTTGGTGAAGGCGTTCAGCGCCTTGGCGTGTTTGATGATGCCGCCGATGTAATACAGCGCCATCTCCGACAGGTCGGCATAGCCGTTGCCGGCGAACAGCGGCTTGCCGGCCTTCCAGATCGACTGGTGGACATGCATGCCCGAGCCGTTGTCGCCATAGATCGGCTTCGGCATGAAGGTCGCGGTCTTGCCGTAGCTGTGGGCGACGTTGTGGATGCAGTACTTGTAAATCTGCAGATGGTCGGCCATGCGGACCATCGGGCCGAACTTCATGCCGAGTTCGTGCTGCGATTGCGCCACCTCGTGATGGTGCTTCTCGATCTCCACGCCCATCTCGCCCATGGTGGACAGCATCTCGGCGCGCAGATCGCTGTCGGCGTCCATGGGGGGAACCGGGAAGTAGCCGCCCTTGATACCGGGGCGGTGGCCCATGTTGCCCTCGGGGTAGTCCTTCATGCTGGCCTGCGGGCCTTCCTGGCTGTCGAGCTGGTACATGCCGTAGTTGCCGCCGGTACCGAACTTGACGCTGTCGAAGATGAAGAACTCGGCCTCGGGACCGACATAGACGGTGTCGCCGATGCCGGAGGACTTCACATAGGCCTCGGCCTTTTTCGCAGTCGAGCGCGGGTCGCGGTTATAGGCCTGGCCGGTGGAGGGCTCGATGATGTCGCAGAACAGGATCAGGCTGGGCTTGGCCGCGAACGGGTCCATTACCGCCGTCTCGGGGTCCGGCATCAATATCATGTCGGATTCGTTGATCGCCTTCCATCCGGCGATCGAGGAACCATCGAACATGATACCGTCGCGGAACACGTCCTCATCGATCGTCGAGATGTGCTGCGCGGTGTGCTGCCACTTGCCACGCGGATCGGTGAACCGCAGGTCCACATATTCCACGGAGTGCTCACGCAGCAGCTCGAAAACCTTACCCACACCACCGGTGGGTGCCGCGACCTTCTTAGCCATTCTTTGTCCCCGTCCTCTCGTCACTCGCCGTGCCGCCGAAATCCGCTGGAGCGGGGACGGTCACGGCAAAAATAGAGCCACCCCACGTGGCCCCTCTATGGGCCGGCCCGTTTAGTCTGTTCCACCGCGGGCTGGAAGCGGCTTTCTTGCATCGTCTCGGTTCGGGCATGATCCTGTACGGCCACGCCGGCGCGGGTCAGACCGCGTCCTCGCCACGCTCGCCGGTACGGATGCGGATAACCTCCTCGACCGAGGAAACGAAGATCTTGCCGTCGCCGA
>PKWQ01000477.1 GCA_003133265.1 Acetobacteraceae bacterium | reverse complement strand
TTCCGGCCGCCACACCCGCCCGGCCAGCGCCGCGTGTGCCGCGTCATCCGGCAATGCCGGCTGGATCGCATCCCGAAACTGGACCATGTGGTCATCGCCTCCCATATCATGCCGGCGCGCATGCTAGTCCGCTCCGTGCCGGCCAGGAAATCCGGCTATGCTGGGCGGGATACCAAGGGAGGCTGAGGTTATGAAAAGACTGTTTGGCGGGGCCGACGCGGCGGCGCACCCGGAAAAGATATTCCCGGTTAGTCTCACCGACGAGGAATGGCGCCGCAAGCTGACGCCCGAGCAGTACGCGGTGCTGCGCCAGCACGGCACGGAACCCCCCGGCACCTGCGCGCTGAACTACGAGAAGCGCGCCGGCAGCTTCTCCTGCGCCGGCTGCGGACAGACGCTGTTCGTCTCCAACACCAAGTTCGAGAGCGGCACCNNGGGCTGCGCTACTGCATGAACGGCGTGGCGATGGACTTCGTGCCCGACTAGGCACGGCACGCCGGGCGCGCGTCAGAACGGCAGCAGGATATCGAGCACCTGCTGTCCGTAGCGCGCCGTCTGCACCTCGGTCAGCTGGCCGCGCCCACCGTAGGAGATGCGGGCCTCCGCCATCCGGTCGTGGCTGACGGTGTTGTCGCTGGCGATGTCCTGCGGGCGGATCACGCCGCTGACCTGCAACTCCCGCAACTCGCTGTTCACCCGCATTTCCTGGCGTGCCGCGACCACCAGATTGCCGTTCGGCAGCACCTGGGTGATCACGCCGGCCAGCCGCAGGGTCACGGTTTCGAGGCGCTTGATCGTGCCGGTGCCGGTGTTGCCGTTGGCGCTGCTGGCGGACACCAGGGTGGCCGCGCTGACCGCCTTGCCCAGCATGGTCGGCAGCGCACCCTCCAGGCCGAACAGGTTTGGCACCCCCATGGTTTCCGACCCCGACCGGGTGGCGGCGGAGGCGTTCTCCACGTTTGCGGTATCGGCGATGTTCACCAGCACGGTGACGATGTCGCCCACCTGGGCCGCGCGCTGGTCCTTGAAGAAGGCGCGCGAGCCCGGCCGCCACAGGCTGTTGGCCTCGATCGACGCGGTCTCGCGCGCCGGCATCGGCATGCTGACCGGCCGCCAGTTGGGATCCTTGGTGGGATCGGCGGTCTTGGTCATCTCCGGCGGGCGGCCGACTTCCGACAGGCGCTGAAGGGCGCCGCAGCCAGAGAGCAACAGACCGGCCAGTACCGGGGTTGCCAGACGCAGCGCCCGGCTTATCGGAAGCGTGGGGCTCATCGGAAGCGTGGGGCTCATCGGATCGCCACCTGGCCGGCGATGCCGTCGCGTCCGCCCGCCGGGCTCACCGGCCGGCTGTCGGGGTCGATCCGGACCCGGCCCGGTCCCACGACCGTGCCTTCCAGCACCGCGCGGGAGACCGGGTTCAGCACGCGCACCCGCGCGCCCGCGCCGGCGGAGTCCATCGCCTGTCCCTGCCCAATCAGCAGCAAACCGGCGCTTTCCAGCACCATCTGCACCGATTGTCCCTTCAGGATCAGTTCCGGCGGCATCAGATCGGCGCGCTTCAGCGGCTGACCGGCCGGCACCTGATGGCGCAGTTGCTTGCCGACCGCCTGCTCAAGCGTTCGCGCCACGTCCGCGCGCACCAGCGCGGCACGGATGCGGGCGATGTGGACATCGCCATCGCGCAGTACCGTGCCAGTGGCCAGGCGTGTGCTGGCGACCGGCAGCTCCAATATCGCCTCGGTGTTGCCGGTGATGCGGGTGTTGATCGGCTCCAGCCCGGCGGCGGTCACCGACAGCATGCCGGCGAACCGGCCGGACGTGCTGTCATATTGAAGCTGCGTGACCACCGGCGCCGTGTCCGTGTCCAGCGGCACATTGGGCGATGTGAAGTTGGGCAGCACGATCTCGCAATCGCCGGGCGCGCCGGCGGCGATCAGGGCCGCGCGCACCGCGTCCAGCACCGCCGCGCGATCCAGCGGCCGGCCCGGACGTTCCAGCACGGCGCGGTCGGCGTTGGAGGTGGGCCGCCAGTCCACGCCGAACTGCCGGGCGATGGCGCCGAGCTGTGCCGCTTCCACCACCACGCTGCCGCCCGGTGCAGGCGCGGGGCCGAGCGGGCGGTCGGCGGTGGCGCCCAGCGTGTCGAACAGGTCCGACAGGCGCACCACCGGATCGTGCAGCACCGACATCGGCCGCAACGTGGCGGCATCGGCCGCATGCGGCAGCAGCAGGACGGCGAGGAACCGAAGGATGCGCATGGACCTACCGCAAATTGGTCAGGGTGGAGAGCATCTGGTCGCTGGTGGTGATCACCCGGCTGTTCATCTCGTAGGCGCGCTGGGCGGTGATCAGGTTGGTGATTTCGGTGACCACGTTGACGTTCGAGGTCTCGACGAAACCCTGCATGACCGACCCGAACCCCGGCGCTGCCGGCACGCCGGTCACCGGATTGCCGGATGCGGAGGTTTGCAGGAACAGATTGTCGCCCTGCGCCTCCATCCCGGCCTCGTTCGGGAACGCCGCGAGTTGCAGCGTGCCGACCGTGCTCGGCGCGGTCTGCCCGCTCAATGTCGCCTGCACCTGCCCGGCGGTGTTGATGGTCACGCTGGTGGCGTTCGACGGAATGGTGATGCCGGGCTGCACCGTGTAGCCGTCGGCGGTGACGATGGTGCCGTCCGCCGCCATCCCGAACGTGCCGTCGCGGGTATAGGCGGTCTCGCCGGACGGCAGCGTGACCTGGAAGTAGCCGTTGCCCTGGATCGCCAGATCCAGGCTGTTGGAGGTCTGCTGCAGATTGCCCTGCTCGTTGATGCGGTAGATCGCCGCCGTTTTCACCCCGAGCCCGACCTGCGCGCCCGAGGGCACGATGGTGCCGGTGTCGGAACTGCTGGAACCGACGCGGCGCAGGTTCTGATAGATCAGATCCTGGAACTCCGCGCGCCGGCGCTTGAAGCCGGTGGTGGTCATATTGGCGATGTTGTTGGAAATGACCTCCACATTGGTCTGTTGCGCCTGCATGCCGGTACCGGCGATATCCAGCGAACGCATGGTGTTGCTCTTTCCTTAATGAAATCGGTCAGCCGTGCGACTGGGTGAGTTTGTCGATGGCGGATTGCTGGCGCTGACCCTCGGTTTCCACCAGTTCGCTGACGAACTGGAACTGGCGCAGGTCGTTCATCATGCGCGCCACCTCCTGTATCGGCTGGACGTTGGATTCCTCGACCGCCCCCTGCACCAGGCCGGGCGCCGTCACCGCGGTGGTCGGGCCCGAGGACAGGAACATGGTGGCGCCCTCGGCCTGCAACTGCATCGGATCGGCGGGCCGCACGATGCCGATCTTGCCCAGCTCGCCGTTCTCGCTCGACAGCGCGCCGTCGCTGGTAATCTCGATCGATGTGTCGGTGGGTGCGAGCTGGACCGGCTTGCCGTTGGTGTCGAGCAGCGCGTTGCCGGCGCCGTCCGCGATGGTGCCGTCTGGCATCAGGCCGAACCGGCCGTCGCGCGTCAGGCGCGGGCCGCGCGGGGTGCTGACGGTGAAGTACCCCTCGCTGGTCAGGGCCAGATCGAATGGGTTGCCGGTGTGGGTCAGCGCGCCGGCCGAGAAATCGCGCCAAGTGGCACGGTCCTGGGTGTAGGCGATGGCGCCGCCGCCGCGCGGAGTGGACGTGCCGGACTGCCGGCTCAGCCAGTCGCTGAACAGCACGCGCTCGGCCTTGTAGCCGGGCGTGCCGGCGTTGGCGATGTTGTCGGCGATCACGTCCAGCGCGCGCTGCTGCGCGACCAGACGGGATGTGGCGATGTTGGCGATGGACTCCATGGCGGCAATGTCCGTGCTGTGATCCTGGCCCGAGCAGCGCAAGCCGCGTGCCAGCCGGTGCCGGTCCGCCAACCGGCGGTTTCCCTGGGATTGGCGCGTGCCTGGGGCTGCCGGCCCGGCATCCGTTGCCGGGTGCCGACCGATCCTGCCGGGCAGGTTCGGCCCATTGGGGGCGGGGGCGGGGGTGGCGCAAGGCTTCGTTAAGGCCCGCGTGGCAGTTTGTGGGCGCGTCGTCCGGTGGCGATGCGCGCGGAGGGTGCGACATGGCGGTGTCGAAGGACAGCAAGGGCCGCGATAAGGACAGGGAGCCGGACAAGGAAGCCGATCCGGTGGTCGAGCCTGCTCCGTCGGCCAGGTCCGGCAGGAAGAAACTGCTCCTGCTGGCGATCCCGCTGGTCGTAGGCGGCATCGGCGCCGGATTGTGGTTCGGCGGCGTGCTGCCGCGCCTGCTCGGCAAGGGCCACGACCGGCAGCAGGCGGAGGCCGCGCCGGTGACACCGGTCTATATCGATTTGCCGGAGATGGTCGCCAACCTGAACGGCACCCAGCGCCGGCCGAGCTACGTGAAGCTGGTCGCGCGGCTGGAGGTTGCCAAGCCCGAGGACGTGGAGCGGGTGAAGGCGACGCTGCCCAGGGTGCTGGATCTGTTCCAGACCTATCTGCGCGAGATGCGGCCGGAGGAACTGCGCGGCGCCGCCGGCACCTACCGGCTGCGCGAGGAACTGATCGCCCGCGCCGATATCGCCGTGGCACCGTCGCGCATCGTCGATGTGCTGTTCACTGAAATGCTGGTCCAGTGAGCGATCCCGCATCCGCCCAGTCCGACGACGCCCTCGCCGCCGCCTGGGGCGCGGACCTCGACGCGGACCCGGGCGCGGAGGTTGTCGAGGCGGTTCCCGCCCAGCCGGCGCGCGTGCTCAACCAGGCCGAGATCGACAGCCTGCTCGGCTTCGACGACGGACCCGCCGACGGTGAGAACCGCACCGGCATGCAGAAGATCATCAGCTCCGGCCTCGTGTCCTACGAGCGCCTGCCGATGCTGGAGATCGTGTTCGACCGGCTGGTGCGGATCATGTCCACCAGCCTGCGCAACTTCACCAGCGACAACGTCGAGGTCGGCATCGACAACATCCTGTCGCTGCGCTTCGGCGACTACCTGAACTCGATCCCGCTGCCGGCGATGCTCGCGGTGTTCAAGGCGGAGGAATGGGACAATTACGGGCTGATGGTGGTCGACAGCGCCATGATCTACTCGATCGTGGACGTGCTGCTGGGCGGACGGCGCGGCACGGCGGCGATGCGGATCGAGGGCCGGCCCTACACCACGATCGAACGCACGCTGGTGGAGCGGCTGATCCATGTGGTGCTGGCCGATCTCTCCGCCGCGTTCGATCCGCTGTGCCCGGTCACGTTCCGCTTCGAACGGCTGGAGGTGAACCCGCGCTTCGCCACCATCTCCCGCCTGTCCAACGCGGCGGTGCTGTCGCGGCTGCGGATCGACATGGAGGATCGCGGCGGACGGATGGAGCTGCTGCTGCCCTACGCCACGCTGGAGCCGGTGCGTGAGCTGCTGTTGCAGCAATTCATGGGCGAGAAGTTCGGCCGCGATTCCATCTGGGAAACCCATCTGGCCGAGGAATTGTGGAACACCGACGTCGAACTCGACGTGGTGCTGGACGAGCAGGTGATGCGGTTGTCGGACGTGATGGCGTTGCGTCCGGGCAGCCGCATGGTGCTGAACGCCGCGCCCGGTGCGCCGGTACAGGTGCGCTGCGGTGCGGTAAGCCTGTTCGACGGACGGGTGGGACGGCGGAAGAACCGCATGGCGGTGCGGATCGAGCACGACACGCCGCGACAGCAGGCCACCGAACGATGAACGCGCGCTGCGGCCCCGCCGGCATGATCGCCGCCGCGCGGGCGGTGACGAATTGCTAACCCTGAGGGCATCAGAATGGACGGTATGCAATGGGTGCTGGACCTCGCTCTGATCGGGCTCCTGGCGGCGACGCTGTTCCATGCCTTGCGCCTTGAGCGGGCGCTGGGCGTGCTGAAGCGCGATCGCGCGGCGCTGGAGGAACTGATCGACGGCTTCAACGCCAGCACGCGGCAGGCGGAGCTGGGGATCGGCCGGCTGCGCGACGTGGCGGAAGGTGCTGGACGGCAGATTGTCCGGCACATCGAAACCGCCTCGACCCTGAAGGACGATCTCGGGCTCCTGATGGAGCGGGGCGAGCGGCTGGCGGACCGGATGGACGCGCTGGTGCGCGCCGGACGGACGCTGACCGCCGAACCGCCACGGCTGGTGCTGTCCGAGCCCGATCTGGCCGAGACGCCGCGGGTACGCAGCCAGGCGGAGCGCGATCTGCTGAAGGCGTTGAGGCCGGCGCGATGAGTATGTTGATGCCGCGCGCCCGGCTGTTGCCGGCGACGATTTTCGCCGTTGCCTCGCTGCTGGTGGTGAAATCGGTGGAACTGCTGCGCGCCGTGGCGCCGTTGATGTTCGCGGTGCCGTCGCTGTCGATACAAGCGGCGGCGCAAGCCGCGGCGCGCGATACGCCCGGGCCGGCCGCCGGCAAAGCACCGTCGGGGGACGCCGCCGCCTCGCCGGCATCCGCCGAGCCGAAGCCGGAGCTGCCGACGATCAGCGACGGCGAGCGCGCGGTGCTGCTGGAACTGCGCCAGCGTCGCCAGGAACTGGATGCGCGCGAGACCACGCTGGCAACGCGCGAGTCCGTGCTGGGGGCCGCTGAACGCAAGGTGGCCGCGCGGGTGGAGGAATTGCAGGCGTTGCAAAACCAACTCCAGAAGCTGGACGCATCCCGCCACGAGCATGACGAGACCGGCTGGCAGGGGCTGGTCAAGCTCTACGAGAACATGAAGCCGCGCGATGCGGCGACGATCATGAACGAGCTCGATATGCCCGTGCTGTTGCAGGTCCTGGACCGGATGAAAGAGTTGAAGGCCGCGCCGATCCTCTCGGCGATGAAACCCGACAAGGCGCGGGAGGTAACGGACGGCCTGGCCAAACTGCGTGTGCGGACCGCGACCAATGCCGCGCCCGGCGGATGAACGCCCGGTGGATGAACGCCCGGTGGATGAACGCATGGCGCGGCATCGCCTGATTTGGCTGCGATAGGTGGAAGGACAACTGAATGTCGATCGACAAGTCGATGAGCGTGCTGATCGTGGACGACTACAAGACCATGCTGCGCATTATCCGCAACCTGTTGAAGCAGATCGACTTCAACAACGTGGAAGAGGCGATGGACGGGGCCGAGGCGCTGGGCAAGCTGCGGGCGGGTAGTTTCGGTCTGGTGATCAGCGACTGGAACATGGCGCCGATGACCGGGCTGCAACTATTGCAGGAAGTGCGCGCCGATGCGCGGCTGAAGGCGATGCCGTTCATCATGATCACGGCCGAGAGCAAGACCGAGAACGTGATCGCGGCGAAGCAGGCGGGCGTGTCCAACTACATCGTCAAGCCGTTCAACGCCGAGACGCTCCGCGAGAAGATCGAGAAGGTGCTGGGACATGGCTGAAGGCAACTCCCGGCTCGGCTCCCGCGGCGGGGCTTCGACATTGGCGGCGCGGCTGGCCGAGATCCACGCGCGCCATCCGACCGCCGACCCCGACATGGTGGCGGAAGTGGTGCGCTCGGTGCTCGCCACCATGAACGGGGATCTGTCCGCCAAAGAGGCCTCGGTGCTCGCCGAGGTGGAGGAACTGGGCCGGACCATCGCCACCGCCAAGGCAGAGATCGCCGCGCTGGAAGTGGATGTCATCAACGTCAGTCACATCCCCTTCGCCACCGACGAGCTGGATGCGATCATTGCCCACACCGCCGCGGCGACCGATGCGATCCTGGAGAACTGCGAGACGCTGGATCGGGTGGCGGCGGGCCTGACCGGACAAGCGGCGACGCAGTTGCAGGTGGCGACCACCCGCATCTACGAGGCGTGCAGTTTCCAGGACATCACCGGCCAGCGGATCACCAAGGTGGTCGGCGCGCTGAAGGCGATCGAGGCGAAGGTGGAGCATATCGTCTCCACGTTCGGGCCCAGCGACGGCGAGGCCCGGCTGTCGTTGCCGCAGGCGGCGGATGCGGTCTCGCTGCTGAACGGGCCGCAGCTTCCGGCGGCGGCGATGGACCAGTCCGACATCGACAAGCTGCTCGCCAGCTTCGACTGATGCGCCGCGTGTGGCCTGTCCTGCTCGGCTTGCTGCTGGCGCCGCTGGTCGGCGCGCATGCCGAGGCAGCGGGGACGCCGTCGCCGGAAATCACCGTGCGTACCGGCGATCATCCCGGCTATGGCCGGGTGGTGTTCGATTTCGCCGGCCACGCCAGCTACCGTCTGACGCGCGACGGCGATCATGTGCAATTGCTGTTCGACGGCGATCCGGTCATCGGCACCACGCGGACGCTGCCGCGCAACGTGCGCGCCTTGTCGAGCGGCGTCGGGCAGGCGGACCTGACGGTCGCCAAGGGCGCGGGGCTGCGCGAGAGCCGTGTCGGCGAACGGGTGGTGATCGACGTGCTCGACGTGCTTGACGTGCTTGACGCAGGGGGCCCGCCAAATGCCGGCGTGCCCCCGGTTCTTTCCGCCCCCCCCCGCGCCGCCGCCGCCGCCCCAGCCGACGGCGCACTCCCAGCCCCAGGCGGCTCCGATCGTGCCGGCGGGCGTGGCGAAACCCCAGCCGCCGCCTCAGCCGACGGCGCACCCCCAGTCGCAGACGGTTCCGGTTGTGCCGGCGGGCGTGGCGAAACCCCAGCCGCCGCCCCAGCCGACGGCG